>CAYYHS010000169.1:0-6081 GCA_964471785.1 uncultured Chitinophagaceae bacterium | reverse complement strand
GGCTTCTGGATTAAATGAGGCCGATTGTCGCAAGAATTGGAAGAAAATTTTCCCTATTTTAGGTGCAATGGATTTCAGTGTGGGCTTCAAGATTAGAAAATGTACGCAATGCAGAATATCAACCATTTCCAGAATGGCTTACTACTATGATAAGAACACCGAACAATCGTTTCGAACAAATTCCTAACACCAGAAAATATTGGGGAAGATTGAGTTTCATATTGCTGGGCATCACCTCCACGCTTTGGTTTCTGATACGAGTAATTTCCAAACCGTCGCGTGTAAATTATCCTTGTATGCGGGCCGCATCGCCGATCATGTCGGGTTTCATCTTCTGGATTCTGACTTCAATCAGTTCGGCCTTTGCTTTCAAAAAGGCAAAAGACAAATTATTGGACGCCAAATACATTGTTGCGACCCTCTTAGTAATACTTGGAATTGTTGCGGCTGGTCTGCAAACCGTAGATTCGAACGCACAAACAACCGCTAAGAAACTGGAAATCTGGTACAAGCCAAACGAGCCGCTTGGTGTCGCCAGGGGCATCCATCCGGGCAGGGTTGCGTGGGGACATAACCCGAACATTGCAGCATGGGACGGAAAGACGGGTTTTTGGTGGGAAGATCGATTCAACAATCAGGCGGAAACCGACAAACTTTTAACACAAACATTGCTCAGTTTAACTGGAACTCAAAAAGAAAAAGAATCGTGGGATGCTCTGTTCCGCTTCTTCAACAAATCGAAACATAGTATTGATGCCGGATATCAGCAGGGACAAAAAGTGGCCGTTAAGATCAACCTGAATAATACCTATTCCCATGAAAGCAACAATGAGATCAATGCAAACCCGCAGTTGATCCTGTCTCTTCTGAAAAGCATGGTGAACGAAGCCGGCATCCCGCAGGAATACATTACCGTAACCGACCCCAGCAGGTTTATCACAAATAACGTATATGACAAATGCCATGCAGCTTATCCAAAGGTACATTATGTAGATCATATCGGCGGCGATGGACGCGAACATGCGACCTTTGTGGAAAATGCCATTCCATACTCTGTCAACAATGGGAAAGTTGCAACAGGACTCGCCGCGTGCGTGGTTCAGGCCGACTACGTCATCAACATGGCAATAATGAAAGGTCATGTAACACAGGGAGTAAGTCTTTGCGCAAAGAATTATTTCGGCTGTACCAGCATCGAAGACGACTGGCATAAGAATGCACACTCCAGCGGTTTCAGTCAGAGCCGGGAAGGGATGCACACCTACTCTGTTTATCCGGATTACTTGGGACACAAAGATCTTGGCGCAAAAACAATATTGTTTCTTATCGATGGCATCTACAGCAATAAATTTGTGGACAAGGTCCCTGCTTCTAAGTGGGCGCTTGCTCCATTCGACAATAATTGGCCGTGCAGCCTGTTCGCTTCACAGGATGGTGTAGCGATCGACGCCGTGGTGCTGGACTTTGCCCTCGCCGAATGGCCCGATGCTCCTGATATGATGTACAGCGATTATTCCGTCAATGAAAGCGCACTGGCCGACAACCCGCCGTCGGGAACATTTTACGATCCGGAACGCAGCGGCAAAAGACTAGCCAGTCTTGGGACCTCTGAACATTGGAACAACCCAACTGACAAAAAGTACAGCCGAAATCTCAGCGCAAACGGAAAAGGGATCGAACTGGTCTATTCTTTGGTAGAAAGCAAATAAGACTCCCATTGAAATACAGAAATTGTCAGCCCCTACGTGCGAACACGAATCAAAACACAGGTTCAATACAATGAAGAATACTGCGATAAGAAAGATGCTCTTATTATTCATCGGCGGCGCTTTGTTATCAAGCATTGCTCTTCCGCAAAATTCTGGTGTAGGCATAAGTCAAGCGGAAGGAATTGGCAATCAACCAAAACAAGGAATGAACGTGCTGGTTTTTACCAAGACAGTGGGGTTCTACCATGACTCCAAACCAAATGCGATAAAAGCATTTTACGAGATAGCACATGAGAACAAATGGCAAATGACGTTTACCGAAGATTCCACCATGTTCTCTGAAAGGGAACTAAGCAAATACAACGTGATCGTTTTTTTGCTAACCACCGGGAATAATCTGCTGAATGACGAAGAGAAACTGGCACTTCAAAACTATGTCGAGAACGGTGGCGGTTTTGTCGGCGTCCATTCTGCTACTGATACTGAATACAAATGGCCTTGGTACGAAAGACTTGTCGGAACTCATTTTCTCGGCCACCCTCCGGTACATGAAGGGAAACTGATCATCGAGAAGAGAAATCATCCTGCAACAAGGTGTTTTAGCGCCGATACCCTGAAATGGAAAGATGAGTTTTACAGTTTTGACCGGAACCCCAGGAACAACAGCAATGTCGAAGTGTTGGCATCAATTGATGAGAAATCGTACAACATCGATGAGAACCTTTGGTTCAAAAACGTCAACATCGTCATGGGCGACCATCCTCTGATTTGGTGTCAACATCTTGGCCGCGGCCGAAGTTTTCTAACGTCGCTGGGGCACTCAGCGGATCTATACGATATTGACATGTTCAGAAAACATCTGGCCGGCGCCATTCGTTGGGCTGCGGGTAGGTCCGATTAGGAACGGTCAAAGTATGGCGGAAACATACCGGTTTGGTCGGATCGAACGAGGTTACAGTGGTTGCAGCCGGTAGAATCAATAACCTCGATGAATTTTTGAAGGCAAAAGAGAACAGCCGCTGCGGCAGGAGGTCGTTGAAGAAATCTTTGCTGTGCATCGCCGTTGGCCGGATGAATTCGATATTCATGCCGAACCGCGGGCAATGTTTTTTCAAGGAAAGGTAATACTTCAACTGGAATGCACGGCTCATCGTTGTTCTGAGGCTGCTCAAAGCTCCATTCAATAAACACAGAATTAATTCTATGAAAATTCTTCATCTCCTTAAGTATGGCGGGCTACTGCTAATGACCAACATATCTCTTTTACTCTCCGGTCAACTCTATCCGCAACTCACTAATGTGGATGGACGAAAGACCACATCCCTTGACGGACTTTGGAGAACCATCGTTGATCCTTACGAAAACGGATACTATGACTATCGGCGACAACCGTTGGCGAATGGTTTCGGAAGCGACAAGGATGTGGTGGACAAGAGTGTCTTGCAGGAATATAATTTTGCCACAGATAAAACATTGTCTGTTCCCGGCGATTGGAATACGCAACGGCCCGAGTTATACTATTATGAGGGAACCGTATGGTACAGAAAACGATTCGACTTTACCCCGGCGAGTGGCTGCCGTCAGTTCCTCCATTTTGCTGCAGTCAACTACGAAGCCATTGTCTTTTGTAACGGCAAAGAAATCGGCAAACATATCGGCGGCTTCACCCCCTTTAATTTCGAGGTTACCGGGCTGATAAAATCCGGCGAAAATTCGGTCGTCGTGAAAGTAGATAATAAGCGATTGCCTGAAGGTGTTCCGACAATCAACACGGATTGGTGGAACTATGGAGGAATTACTCGGCAGGTCAATTTGATTGAAACCCCCGCTACCTTCATTCGCGATTATTATGTGCAATTGAAAAAAGGCGAGAGGAATACTCTGGATGGATGGGTTCAACTGGACGGAGAGCACGCCGATCAAACGGTCAGAATCGAAATCCCCGAGCTGAAGATAATACAGGAAGTGAAGACCGACATGAAGGGCTTCGCCCCTTTCGAAATTAAGGCATCTCCTGTGTATTGGAGTCCTGAAAATCCAAAACTCTACAAAGTTTCCTTTACATCTGAGAGCGACAAGATCTCTGACGACATTGGTTTTAGAACGATTGAAACCAAAGGAACAAAGATTTTACTTAACGGTAAGGAAATTTTTTGCCGCGGTGTTTGCATTCACGAAGAAGCGGCGTACCGCAACGGAAGAGCGTATTCGTCTGACGATGCTTCAATACTATTGGGATGGGCAAAAGAACTGGGCTGCAATTTTGTGCGGTTGGCTCATTATCCTCACAACGAACAAATGATTCGACAGGCTGAAAAGATGGGAATTTTGGTTTGGTCTGAAATACCCGTGTATTGGACCATTCAATGGAGCAATCCGGAAACTTACAAAAATGCCGAGAATCAGCTCGTTGATATGATTACGCGCGATAAGAACCGAGCCAATATCATCATCTGGTCTATCGCCAACGAAACGCCTCAAAGCCCTGAACGGTACAAATTCTTAAGCCGTCTCGCCGCCAAAGCACGCAACATGGATAATGTGCGGTTTGTGAGCGCGGCTCTTGAGAAAGAAGAACTAAAGCCGGGGCTGATGACTGTCAACGATTCGTTGGGAAAACTGTTTGATGTCATCAGCTTCAATGAATATGTCGGTTGGTATGACGGGTTGCCTGAAAAATGCGATCATGTGGAATGGAAATTCTCGGAGGATAAACCGGTCATCATTAGTGAGTTTGGAGGGGAATGTGTTTATGGGTTGCGGGGAGCCAAAACAGCCCGATTTACGGAAGACTATCAAGAAGATTTGTACATGCATAGCGTCAACATGTTGAAGCGCATTCCGGGTTTAGCTGGATCGACACCGTGGATCTTAAAGGATTTTAGATCACCACGACGTCAACTTCCAGGATTGCAGGATGATTTCAATCGTAAAGGTTTATTTTCTGATAAAGGGGAAAAGAAAAAAGCATTCTATATAATGCAAAAGTGGTATAATGAAATAAAATCATCAGACGATCTTAAATCCCGAAAATAGGCAAGAGGTGCAGCAGATGAAGTCAAATGCTTAGCTCCCTTTTTGAGATTTGTTAAAGCAATAGGGATTTCGAGCGAACAATCGTTAGCATCATCCTGTTTCATGGGAATGCAAGACAAGGCCCAGAACGTAAGTTCAGGGCTTTGTCGTTCTGTGGACGGAACGTCCCAATGTTAGGACACCTGCGTAGAGCTATCACCAGTGAATCGAACGGACTCCCATGCAACGGCTGCCCCATTCCACAACGAAAAACTCAACGCTCCGGCGTAACTAACCAGGATCCTAACGCGTAATACATTAGGACATACAAAGGAGTGTGCAATGAATAAAGTAATAAACTTCGGAGAAGACGTCGAAGGATATAATATCCCTGTACTCAATGAACGGGAAATACGGGCATCGGCAGGAATACTGTTTTTGGTGATGTTGATTTCATTAATGCTGATCATTTTCAGATCGAATTTCTTATTGATAAAGTATCTTATCACTGCATTTCTCACAGACTTCATTATACGAGTCTTCGTTAATCCCAGGTTCTCCCCTTCATTGATCCTTGGCCGCTTGATCGTTGGGAATCAGGTTCCCGAATATGTCGGGGCTCAACAAAAGAAGTTTGCCTGGATTATTGGTCTGGTTTTATCAACCATCGTGTTCATCCTCCTGGTGGTAGTCAACGCATTTAGTCCGATAACGGGTATCAGCTGTCTCATTTGTCTTGTGTTCCTGTTCTTTGAGAGTGCGTTTGGCATTTGTCTAGGGTGCAAATTTTATTCGATGTTCTACAAGGAAAAAGCTCAATACTGCCCTGGTGAAGTCTGTGATATTAAATCAAGACAAGAGATTCAAAAAACATCCCGGGCTCAGATATTTATTGTTCTTGGATTTGTTGGATATATGTTTCTTGCGGGATTTTTATTCAACGATTACTTGAGCAAGAAACCATATGACTTGTTCGGAATTTACGGCTCCGCCCAATCCAAGTAAGAGACACATTGATGTTTAATGTTGACAGGTACCGGATTTTATCCAGATTGGCAAACGCCTTAAATTCCCACAGCAGGGAAGTTTAACAAAAGCGGAAAGAGACCCTCGGAGTAAAAAGGACGCTTTACCGGAGACCGCCATTTTCGGATGAGCTAGTGCCGTTTCCCAAAAATATTCTTGTATTGTTTTCTCATTGGACACTTCGACTCCGCCCTGACAGTCATACTGAGCGATCCGGTCTCGCCCGTGGCGGGACGGGAGAGTCGAAGTCCCATTGTACGAGATGCCGTAAAGCGTCACACTGTCAGGGCGTCGCTCAGACCTTATGTTTAAAATAGAGCAAGCCTCAAAG
>CAYYHS010000168.1:0-6085 GCA_964471785.1 uncultured Chitinophagaceae bacterium | reverse complement strand
TTCTCCCGGACGCGACACTGCAGAATCAAGCCATCGAGTTTTACGTCTATTCGAACGTAAAGCAGCGAGCCCTCTCGTACTTCAGGCAGGTTTCGGGGGCGAGATTTGTCGAGCGTAATTTTAAGCCGATTATTCCGGCCCGCATTCTTGCTGGCTCCGTGAATGATTTCAATGACGACGCGCGGCCAGATCTTGCATATATTTATTTCGACACGGACTCCCTACGCTACAATTTGGGCATCACGTTCAGCGACTCGGCCGGTCAGTACGGGGGAAAGACGCTCTCGTATGTTTTTCAGGACTCTGTGATAAAAAAATGCTACATGACCTTTGCGGACGTGAACGGCGACAATAACCCTGATTGTATTCTCTATTCCACCCCCTTGAACTCGATCAGGATTGCACTTGGCACCGGTGCCGGTCGCTTCGGCGAGTTTGTCACTGTCGTCGAAGGAATTCCGGTTTCCAATCCCGACCATATCCAGGTGGTTGATTTCGACGGCGACGGGATCAACGACATCGTGGTGGCCAACGACGAAACTTCGGAACTCTATTTCTACAAAGGAAGAGGAAACGGCCGGTTTCTGCCGGGAGCTTTTTTGCTGGATATTCCCAAAGGGTCGATGTTTCGTTTCGGTGATTTCAACGGAGACGGCAAACTCGATGTCGTCTACACCGATCCGGCCCGGAACATCGTGACTGTGTATATTGTCAAACAGAAGTAAGTCAGCCTCATGAAATATAATGCGGTCAAATATCATCGTTCGCTCACGAAGGCTAGGGAGAAGGGAAGAGATCGATGAAGCAGGTGACCCTCTCCGTAGAGTCGCTCTCCAAGTCGTTCAACCGGCGCACGATTTTCGAAGGAGTCTCTTTCTCGCTGAAAGAGGGGGAGTCGCTGGCTGTGACAGGAAGGAACGGGTCGGGCAAATCGACGCTTGCGAAGATTCTTTGCGGCCTGATCTCTGCTAACGCAGGAACTGTCCGTTGTTCCGTCGAAGGAAAGGAAATCCAGCAGGAAGATATGTTTCAACATATCGGATTTGTTGCGCCATACTTGAATCTTTATGAAGAATTCTCGGGGACCGAAAACCTGCGACTTATCAGCAACATACGAAATCTCCCTCGCGGGATGGAAGCCGAGGCGGAAAACCTGCTGAGGGAATTCGGGATCTATGAGCGGAGAGGGGATGAGGTACGGACATATTCCTCCGGAATGAAACAAAGGCTTAAGTACGCTGCAGCCCTCCTTCATCATCCCGAGATCCTTATCCTCGACGAGCCGACCGCGAATCTCGATCTCGAAGGGATCGCTGTAGTCCGAGAAAGAATGAAAGGCCAAACGGCGGAGGGGATTCTCCTCATCGCCACGAACGAAAAGGAGGACGTGGAGTATGCCCGGACATTCCTAGATCTCGATGCGGGAAAACCCGCACGGAGGTAAGGCCTTGTATTGGACAAATGATTGTCATGCCTGCGAAGGCGGGCATCCATCCTCCCGGAAAAAGAAATATCTGGATTCCCGCTGGAGTTCATCCCGTGCTTCATACGGGACGGGAATGACGAATCAAGCACATCGCGACCGGAATCATCCTTGAATGTCGCTCTTCAATACCGTATCTTGAGAATGCCGTGAAATCCCTTTTTGTGCCGTCATACCACATTTTTCTGAAAGATGCGAATTCGGAGCTGCGCACACGCTATGCGTTGAATGCGCTCTTCATGTTCGTGGTCACTGCTCTTTCCGTGATTCTCTTTTCCCTCGGGAGCGAGTCGGTGAGCAACGATGTCCTCGCAGGGATGCTATGGGTCATCATCTTTTTTTCGAGCATGTCCGGATTGTCGAGGACCTTCGTGGCTGAAGAGGAGCGAGGCACGGTGGCGACGCTGCAGCTCATCACGCGGCCAACGCCCGTCTATCTCGGCAAGCTCTTGTTCAATTTTGTCCTGACGCTTTCCCTCAATATCGTCATCTCGTTGCTCTATATTTTATTCATCAACAATTTTGTTATTCAGACGGCAGCGATTTTTTGGACGGCGATTTTTCTCGGAAGCTGCGCGATTGCAAGTTCATCGACCATCATCGCCGCGATTATCGCGAAAGCGAACACAAAAGGAACTCTGTACCCGGTACTTTCATTTCCCATTATGCTGCCGCTGCTCATCACGGTGATTAAGGCAACCCAGCTCTCACTCGAAGGGGCCTTTTTCGGAGAAGCACTGGGTGAATTTCAGATACTCGTTTCCTACACGGTGGTCATTATAGCAGTGTCTTCGGTTTTGTTCGAATTTGTCTGGAAGGATTGACGTCTCATGCCCAAGTACCTCTTTGGCAAGATCTTCCTCGTCGCCTGGCTCACTGCCGTCATCGTCGCCGGTATCGCGATGCCGATGGTCCCTTCTCCCGCGCAGTGGTACGAGTTGCCGGTCATCCCTGCGCTGGAAGAAAAGGCAAGAATCATCTTCTTCCATGTTCCAATGTCGTGGACCACGTTGGTCGCGTTCATCGCATCGACCGTGTACGGGATCCTCTTCCTGAAGACGAAGAAGATGGATTACGATCTTCGTTCGGTCTCTGCGGCGGGACTTGGAACGATGTTCTGTATCCTGGCAACGGTCACCGGCTCCATCTGGGCTAAATTCAACTGGGGATCGTTCTGGAATTGGGATCCGAGGGAAACTTCCATCTTCGTTCTCTTGTTAATCTATGGGGCATACTTTGCACTTCGTTCTGCCATCGAAGTCGAAGAGAAGCGGGCAACGCTTTCTGCCGTCTATTCGATCATCGCGGGCGTGACTGCCCCGTTTTTCATTTTTGTCATGCCCCGGATCATGACGGGACTTCATCCGGGGGCAAAAGGGGATGAGGGAGGGTCAACGCCGGTGGCTCAGCTGCACATGCCGGCGAATATGCGGATAGTGTTCTTCGCATCCATTGCAGGGTTTACGATTTTGTATTTCTGGCTCTTTAATCTGAAAGTCCGGTCAGCCCGGATTGAAGCATCATCCCAACATACATAGGAGCATCGTTCGTGGATTTCCTGGCCCAACATCAATTATATATCGTCCTGAGCATTGTGCTCATCATCTGGTTCGGTCTGATCGGCTACTTACTGCGGCTCGACAAGAAGATCACGAAGCTTGAACAGAGTCTGAAGAAATAGGAGAGTACTATGAAAATGAAAGTGATCGTCGCGTCGGTTGTTGTTGCTGCCTTCCTCGTGTTCGGCGCTGTCTCTTTTTTGGACAGTAACGTCGAGTATACTGATTTCGCGAAAGCCGAAAAGACCAGCAAGAAGGTACAAGTAAAAGGTTCGTGGGTGAAAGAAAAAGAAACCCAGTTCGACGCAAAGAACGGGCAGTTTATTTTCTATATGAAGGATGATAACCAGCGCGAGGAGAAGGTCGTCCTCGAAGGTGCGAAGCCTAATAATTTTGAACTTGCAAAAAGCGTTGTGGCGAAGGGAAGATATCGGGATGGATGTTTCCACGCCAACGAACTCCTCACGAAGTGCCCATCTAAGTATGAAGGCGACGAGTCGGCGGTAAAGAAGACTCTGTAACCGTCACCCCCCAGAAGGAGCGTTGTGCATGATCGGCAGTATCATCGTTAGGATAGCGTTTGGCGCGGCGCTCGTTTCTACGCTCCTCTACTACCTCATTCATCGAAACCATTCGGATCAACTCCTCAAATTTGCCCGGCTGGCATATCGCACAGCAGTGGGGGGGATGATCTCCGCTTCTGCTCTGCTCATTTATCTCATCATGACGCACCAGTTTCATTACGCGTACGTCTGGAATTACAGCTCGACCGATTTGCCCGGACCTCTTCTCTTCTCGACATTCTATGCGGGCCAGGAAGGGAGCTTCTCGCTCTGGGCCTTCTATACGAGTATCGTCGGACTAGTCTTGATGGCGTATTCTTCGCGAAAGGGGTACGAAGCGGAGTTGATGCTGATCTATTCCGCGATCCTGTCGTTTCTGCTGCTCATGATCATTGTTAAGAATCCCTTCGCGTACATTTGGGATCTCTTTCCCAAGGATCTCATTCACACCGGCCCGATACCTGCAAGCGTCACCAATTTTGTCTGGCTCGATCAAGCGAAGGGAATCTGGGCGCAATACCCGAACGAAGGGAAAGGGCTCAACCCCCTTCTTCAGAATTACTGGATGGTTATTCATCCCCAGGTGCTCTTCATCGGCTTTACGTCAATGTCGGTTCCATTCGCCATGGCGGTGGCGGGAATGTTGAAACGAGATTACGTGAGCTGGATTCGGGTCTCGACACCGTGGTCGGTGTTCGGTGCGATGATACTAGGAACCGGTGTCATTATGGGAGGCTTCTGGGCTTACGAGACACTTGGCTGGGGCGGATATTGGGGATGGGATCCGGTCGAGAATTCGTCGCTTGTCCCATGGCTGGTCTGCGTCGCTTCGATTCACACCATGCTGTCGCAGCGCCGCAGCGGAAGCTTTATCAAAACGAATTTCATCCTGAGCATTCTCTGTTTCGTGATGGTGTTGTATTCAACATTCTTGACCCGAAGCGGGGTTCTGGGAGACACCTCCGTTCACTCTTTTGTCGAACCGGGAATGTGGGTCTACTGGCTGCTCCTGGCCGGACTGTTTCTCTTCGCAGGGATAGGCTTTGGTCTTTTCTTTGCGCGGATGAAGGAGATGCCGAAGGTTCCGGTTGAGCATAGTTTCCTCTCGCGAGAATTTGCCCTTTTCCTTGGGGCGTCGGCAATTGTCTTCGCCGCATTGTTCATCGTGATTGGAACATCTTCGCCGATCATTACCAGCATCCTCAAAGGCAAAGTCTCCGCAGTCGACTCTGCTTATTATGTGACGACGACGCTCCCGTTAGGCATTTTTATTGCAATCCTTGCCGGCGTTGGTCAATTACTCTGGTGGAAGAATTCGGATAAAGAATCTCTGCTGAAGAGTCTCCGCATTCCGATGCTGCTTGCCTTAATCCTGACAGGGGTCTGCTTTTTTGCCGGGGCAACGCAAGCCGCCATGATCATTTTCATCTATGCTTCCTCTTTCGCCCTCTTTACGAATATTATCGTGGGCTTCCGGATTTTCAAGGGGAGTCCGAAGATGGCTGGCGGATCCATTGCGCATATCGGACTTTCGTTGATGTTTCTTGGTTTTGTGGCCTCTGCAAAGTACGACAACAAGGAAACCATATCGCTCGAGCAGGGAAAGCAGGTTCAGGCTATGGGATACACGATGCGCTACATCGGCTACCATCCCACCGAGCGGGG
This sequence comes from uncultured Chitinophagaceae bacterium, assembly GCA_964471785.1. Taxonomy (GTDB): domain Bacteria; phylum Bacteroidota; class Ignavibacteria; order UBA10030; family UBA8401; genus JAGVPT01. The sequence goes on along the minus strand of CAYYHS010000168.1, from coordinate 815 downwards.
ACGATTCGCATTCGATGTCGAAGTGGAAAAAGGGGGGGAGAAGTTTATCGTTGCGCCCGTAATGTTCAATAACAAAGAGAATGACGGCTTGATGAGAAATCCGGACATTATCAACCTGATGACGAAGGATTTCTACGTGTCGCCACTATCGCTTGAAGCTCCCGATTCCAAGAACGAGCAGGAACTGACGATCGAAAAAGATGAGGTCCAAAAATACCAGGACATGTCGATACAGTACATGGGCTACAATTTTTCGACCTCGCCCGAAAAGGGAAACGTCGTTACCGTAACCCTGGATGTCACGAAGGGAAACAAAACAACTCGGCTCACACCCGAAATGCATAACCAACGGGGGAACGTAAGTTATATACCCGCTAAAATGCCGGATGGCGATGTTTCGTTCACGATTAAGGGAATGGGGTTGGGGAATGGCGGCAGGGGGAAATCGTCGATCACGGTTACGGTGAGCACTCCGTTGGCCGAGGGCCAGCCTCAGAAGAGTGAGACGCTCATAGTCGAGGCGAGCGTGAAGCCGTTTATCAATCTCGTATGGCTCGGAACTGTCACCCTCGTCGCCGGTTTTTTCATAACGATTGTTCGGAGAGGGGAAGAAGCAAGGAAGAACGCCGCATAGGCGGAGCGTTCTCGTTCCCAATCTCTGATTGGGAACGCAATTCTTTTTGGTGCGTTTGAAGTCTACAGCTTTGCCGTTCCCAACGAGACGTTGGGAACGAGATATGTGCTCTTCGGCACACCTCGTTCCCAATCTCTGATTGGGAACGAACAGTAGGCGTCCTCATTGAGTAGCTATTTAC
>CAYYHS010000167.1:0-6086 GCA_964471785.1 uncultured Chitinophagaceae bacterium | reverse complement strand
GTTCTTCAGGATTATGATAAGCTTCTTAAGCGTGCAGGTGCAGAGCAGACACTTTCGAAGTCTTCGACCACAATTCTAAAAGACAATATCAGCTGGCATTTTCCATACCTGAGCGCGAACACGACGCCGTGGCAGCTTGAGGGAACGATTAAGTCGCTTAAGGCGAGTGGCTTCAACGATCTTGTTTCTGTTCACAATAACACCGTAGTGACAGATCCATATCGCGGCGAGAAGCTGAACAAACTCTCTCCCATCTATGCGAAGTACGGCGTCGCGGAACGCTACAACTTCAACGCCGATGAGATTAAGTGGATCCACTATGAGCCAAAGGCGCGCATGCACGCGCTCCATAAGATTTATCCGAATGGAATTCACATCCCGGATTTCTTCGTCGGAAAGAACATCGTCCATCTTCCGACGGTCAAGACCCATATTTATACAACAACGACCGGCGCGATGAAAAATGCATTCGGAGGACTCCTCAATACGCGCCGTCACTACACACATACGTGGATTCACGAGACTCTCGTTGATCTTCTTGCCATCCAGAAAGAAATTCACCCCGGAATTTTTGCGGTGATGGATGGAACACTCTGCGGCAGTGGACCCGGACCCCGAACGATGATCCCTGTTGAAAAAGATTACATACTTGCCAGCTCGGATCAGGTCGCGATCGATGCCGTTGCTGCAAAGATGATGGGATTCGATCCTTTGAGCATTAAGTACTTGAGGCTGGCACACGAAGACAAACTCGGATGCGCCGATCCCCGGGAAATCGAAATAGTGGGGGAGGACATCACAAATGTCAATTTCAAATTCACTGTTGGAGACAACGTGGCTAGTATGGCCGGCGACTTCTTCTGGTTCGGTCCGCTTAAATCGATCCAGAAGCTGTTCTTCCACACGCCGCTCGTCTATGGTTTTGTGTTCGGGTCTTACTTCTACCATGACTATCTCTGGTGGCCATTCAAAGGAAAGAGGATCATGAGCAAGCTTCGGACAGACTCCAAGTGGGCAAAGTTCTTTGACGAATACGGGGGGGCTACAACGAAAGAATGACGCCGCGAATCAAAGCTGAATTGGTACTGCTGGCGACAACATTTATTTGGGGCGGGACATTCGTTATCATGAAGCTGGGCTTCGCCGATGTCTCGCCTTTTTTATTTGTGGCAATCCGTTTTTCGCTCGGCTCGATTATCTTCGGCGCAATTTTCTTTCGGCAATTGCGTTCGATAAGGCGGCCAGCGCTGCAAAAAGGGGGGATTCTCGGCGTGTTGCTCGGAGCAGGTCTGATTCTGCAAACGTACGGACTTCAGATTACGACGGCCTCGAAGTCGGCATTCATCACTGGGATGATGGTCGTCTTCACACCGATTGCGCAATTGTTTATCGAACGACGGATGCCGAAGCTCGGCAACATCATCGGGGTCATCGTCGTGACAACGGGACTCTATTTCCTCACCTTGCCGACCGGGTCGAGTTTCAATCTCGGAGATGTACTCACTCTCGTTGGAGCTTTTTTGTTCGGTGTCTATATCGTCTATCTCGACATCTTCACGAAAGAAGAGGAATTCCTGCCCCTTGCGTTTCTCCAGATAGCGGCGACCGCGCTTCTCGGATGGATTTTGGTCCCGTTCGAAACTTCATATCTGCACGTGACCTGGAACGTAGCACGCCTTTTTTTCTACACGGCGGTGCTCGCTACCGTCATCACCACGTATACCCAGACTCGTTTCCAGAAAGACACCACGCCAACGCGCGCCGGAATCCTCTTCACGCTGGAGCCGGTGATTTCTGCAGTCCTCGCGTACTTTATTTTAGGCGAAATTTTGGGTATGTTGGGTGTGCTTGGGGGAATCATCATCGTGGCCGGAATTCTGATCTCGGAATTGTCAGACAAGTATATTGAGAAGTTTCATTGGAAACTGAAGATTGCCGGCGAAGAATAACACCATCGTTTTCATTCATTGCTCGTGAGCATGGATATTCACGCCTCCATTACGGTGTACGGACTCGTGCAAGGTGTCGGGTACCGATGGTTTGCAAACCGGCGTGCTGTGCAGTTGGGATTGAAAGGGTTTGTGCAGAATAGCTACGACGGCACGGTCTATATCGAAGTCGAAGGTGATCGTTCTCTCGTCGAGGAGCTGATCAATCATCTGAAAGTAGGGCCCCGTTCGGCACAGGTAAAGGATCTCCGCATTGATTGGAGCGATCCGAAAAATATGTTTCTTGGATTTTCAATTCGTTAGTGAGATAACTCTTCGCACCTCCCATCTAACGACACATTGATCGGCCTCAAATGAACAGAATCGGATACGGATTTGACGTTCACCGCCTTGCATCCGGCAGGAAGTTGATCCTCGGCGGAGAAGAGATCCCGTTTGCGAAGGGATTGCTGGGACATTCGGATGCCGACGTTTTGCTGCATGCTATCGCAGATTCGCTTCTCGGAGCGGCGGCTCTAGGAGACATCGGCCGACATTTTCCGGACACGGATATGAAATTCAAAGACATCTCCAGCATTAAAATCCTGGAGCACGTTGTAGCGCTCATCCGTCAAGAGGGGATGGAAATAGTGAACATCGATTCAACCATTGTCCTACAAACACCGAAAATTTCTCTCTACGTCGATAAGATGAGGAAGAATATAGCCGACGCTCTGAATGTAAAGATGAATCAAGTTTCCATCAAAGCAACGACGAACGAGGGGCTGGGATTTATCGGAGCCGGAGATGGTGCTGTTGCCTATGCAATCGCTCTCCTCGCTTCTAACGTATGATCCTCTTACTCCCTACCCTCGATTCAATCGTTCACGGGCTTGCGGGCCTTAACCCAATTCTGATTTACTGCATCCTGTTCGCAATCGCGTACATCGAGAATATTTTTCCTCCGTCGCCCAGCGACGTCATCGTGGTTTTCGGAGGTTATTTGGCCGGATTGGGCACCATCGACATCTGGACGGCGCTCGTTCTGACCACGATAGGGAGTACCACAGGATTCCTCACCATGTACAAGGTCGGCGATTGGTTTGGAGAGACCATCGTAGAAGAAAAACGACTAGCGTTTCTTCCGATCGAGAGCATTCATAAAGTTGAAGAATGGTTTCGCAAGTATGGATATTGGATCATTGTCGCAAACCGGTTTCTCTCGGGCACCCGGGCGATCGTTTCGTTTTTTGCCGGACTCTCAAAGCTCCAATTGCTCCGGACAACACTTCTATGCACCATCAGTGCGCTCACCTGGAATTGGTTGATGCTGTATTCCGGGTCGTTGCTCGGCAGGAATTGGAATTCAATCGCCCTCTATCTGTCGACATACAGTCAGATTATCACGGGGATCGTCGTAACGGCATTCCTGGTTTGGGGAATACGATGGCTTTATCTCCGAGGAAAAAATCATGAGTGATTTTCTCTACTCGATCGACAAGTCGGTATTCTTTTTCCTCAACCGTACGATCAGCAACCCCATCCTCGATTGGCTCATGCCATTTTTGACCAACCTGAATCGACATTGGGAGACCTTTGTCGTTGTCTCGATACTGTGGCTTTGGCTGATGATCCGGGGGGGCAGAACGGGAAGAACCGCAGGAATTCTGCTGGTACTCTCAATTATTGTGAGCGATCAACTCAGCAGCTCGGTACTGAAGCACCTGGCCGGCAGATTGAGGCCATGTCATGTTCTCGAGGGAGTGCGGCTGCTCGTCGATTGCGGAAGCGGACTTTCGTTCCCATCCTCGCACGCCGTGAATAATTTTGCCGGCGCAACAGTTCTTACACAGTACTATCGCAAATATGCCTGGGGATGGTTCTCTTTCGCATCGCTGGTGGCTCTTTCGCGCCCCTATATCGGAGTCCACTACCCATCCGATATCATCGGAGGCGCGCTGATTGGTTGGTTGTGCGCTGAGGCGTTGATCCTGGCCTGGACAAGAATAGAGCCTCTGCTTCCCTGGAAAAAGGCGGGGACAATCCAGCATGGCTGATTTGCAAAATACGATTGCATTCTCTACATTTCAGTAAGAACACTTCGATTCAACTATTTTGTGGATAACCTCATTGATACACATCATGCAAGACGAACCGACATTTTTCTTGCACTTACGACAGGTATCCTGTTCGGATGCTCATTTCCTCCATTCCCCTTTGGGGTCCTGGCGTCCGTGTCATTGGTGCCGTTGTTGCTGTTGATAGAGCGGCATCGTTCCCTTCGCTCACTATTCCTCTCGTCGTACTTAACATTCTTCGCAGCCTCCTGCATTGCATTGTATTGGGTAGGAGGATTTACTCATGCGAAGGATCCTTTTTTGATGATGGCAGGGGGATTGGTGCTTCTGTGGGAGCCAATTTTTTTCAGTGTGATTGTACTTACATATGTCTTCATTCGAAAGAATTTAGGTTTGAGTGCCGGGCTTATCGCTCTCCCATTTCTCTGGGTTACGTTTGAGTGGCTCTATGCGCTCGGTGAGTTTGCTTTTCCGTGGCTTACTTTTGGCAACACGCAAACGTACCAGTTGGCAAAAATACAGTTCGCGGAGCTAACCGGTGTCTATGGAATATCGTTCTGGCTTCTCGTCTTGAATGTGTTGGTCTTTCTCTTCATACGGTGGTCGACAAGGCCTGACGACGAAAAGCGCTTTAGAAAGGCTAGCATTGTCGCAATCGGAATCCTCGTGGTATACATGCTGCCAAATTTCTACCGGCCATCACTGCCATCGGCGGCGGAATCCGGCCTTCCATCGTTGAGAGTCGGCATCGTGCAGCCGAATGTCGACCCGTGGGAAAAGTGGGAGGGGTCAAGATCATTGGAAGCCCGGTGGGATCAGGTACAGAAATACGTCGGGGTGATGCGAGAAGAGAAGAAGCAGGGGATAGAGATGAGCGTCTGGCCAGAGACCGCAATCTTGTACGACATTCCGAATTTCCGTAATAATTTTGAAAAACTTGAAGAAACTCTCGATTCGCTCAACGTCTCTGTTACAAGTGGATACATCACATATAAATATTACGAGGCCGGAAAGGCTCCGGCGGCAAGTAGCATCATCCGCGCTTCCAGTGTTCACTACGATTCGTACAATTCGATTCTCTATCTCCAGCCCCGGAGCAAGAGAGTACAGACATACGAAAAGATGCGCCTCGTCCCCTTCGCCGAGAGGATTCCGTATGCCGATGCGGTTCCGTTTCTTATCGAGCCGCTTCGGTGGAGTGTGGGCATAAGCAATTGGGGAATTGGTGTTGACAGTACCGTGTTTGATGATACGATCCATCATACGAAATTCCTTGCGATGATATGCTACGAATCGATCTTTCCGGAATTTGTCGGTTCTTTTGTAAAAAAGGGTGCCGAATTTCTTGTGTTTATCACGAACGACAGCTGGTGGGGAAATACATCGGGAGCCAGGCAGCACAGCCAGTATGCCGTTCTTCGCGCAATCGAGAACAGGCGATGGGTCGTCAGATGTGCAAACGGGGGGATCTCGTGTTTCATTGATCCACTCGGCAACATGTACGACAAAACTCAAATGTATACGGAAGCGTCGCTCGTCAGATCAATCCAACCGAGAAGCGAACAGACATTCTACACGCGGCATGGCGACTGGCTTGCGCGCCTGTGCGGAGTGATCTCTCTGCTGATGATTGCCGGCAGTTTCATCGGAGTTATCCGATCACGAACAAGAGAATCAGGAAGCCAACATGGTCAATAATTATATCGATCTTCGAAGCGACACCGTAACAAAACCGACCGCGGCAATGCGCCAGGCGATGGCAAACGCGGAAGTCGGCGACGACGTATTCGGTGAAGATCCGACCGTCGCTGAATTGCAGCGGAGAGTGGCTGCATTGCTCGGGAAAGACGAGGCGTTGTTCGTACCGAGCGGCGTCATGAGCAATCAGCTTTCTATCAAAGCACAAACAGATCCGGGAGACGAAATCATCTGCGAGCAGGATGCGCACATTTTCAACTACGAGACCGCGGCTCCTTCGCTCATTTCCTCTGTGCAGGTCAAAACGATTCCCGGAGTTCGCGGCGTCATCCGGGCCGATCAACTGGAGGCCGCAATGAGGCCGAAGGTATACTATATGCCG
>CAYYHS010000166.1:3914-6142 GCA_964471785.1 uncultured Chitinophagaceae bacterium | reverse complement strand
CCAGAAGGCGGGGATGACCGATTCATCAAGCGTTCAGAATGTGGATGTACATACCAACCAGTACGCCGTTGGGGCGAGCCTTAAGAGTCTCTGGGGGAACGATGGCTTTTCCGTGCTCACTCTCTATTCATTTGGCAATCGGTATAACGTCGATGTGACGAACGATTTTACCCGCCGCTTATACGACAACAGAGGAAAAGTAACAAGCAGCGATCTCTTAAACTCAGAAGCTGCGTTCAACGAGGATAATTATGAGTCGGTTCTCGCCGGCAGGTATGATCTGGTCTCTCGGGTCTCTGAAAGGCACGAAATCTCTGCCGGCGCACAGTATCAAACCACATGGAAATTCGACGGCGTCTCAACGTATCAATCCGATTCGCTGAGATACGATCTGAACCGTGACGGGCTCTTCGAAACATATCCGCCTCGATTTCCTTCCGGAGATGTACAAACACATCTTGGTCTGGGCGATGCATACAAACTCAGCGGCTATCTGAGCGACAAAATCTCGCTCTTTCCGAAAGCCACACTGACCGCCGGGTTGCGGTATGACTACTTCAGCTATTCGGGTCATGGCAATCTCGCACCCCGGACGAGTTTCTCGTATGAACTCGTACCCGAACACACCCGATTGAATTTTGCCTATGGGGAGTTTTATCAGGTGCAGCCGCTTCCGTACTATTCCGACAACCGGAACATCGGCTACAACCGAGACCTCCAGAACGCTCACGCCCGCCACTTTGTTCTTGGCGTCGAACAGGTTCTGGAGGAAGGACTCAAAGGGAGCATTGAGGTCTACGATAAACACTATTCCAACCTTGCAGTGAACGAGCAGTTCATCGAATCGCTCGCCGACCCCACATTCCAATCGGACAAGCGTGTTACTGTTATGGACCGGCGCTCGAGGGGCATCGAATTCTTCCTCCAGCAAAAACAGGTGACGGACTACTTCGGTACGATAAGCTATTCGTATTCATCGACGATCTCCGACGATCCGAGGGTTGGCATGGGAGGAAAAACGTTTCTCTCCGACTATGACTATCCCCATATTCTCACGGTGGTCTTTGGTAAAATTGTGAAGGGGACTCGCTCGTGGTTGGATGGCTCAATCCTAAAATATCCGACGAAGATACTTCCGTTCTCCGACGATATGGAAATCAGTTTCCGTTTCCGGTATTCATCCGGCAAACCGTACACGCCTGAAACATTTGTCACCAACCAGCAGGTCTGGATCGGAAATGTAACCTGGTCGAAAGGCGCTTGGGTTAACGCGTCTGCAGAAGTCAACACAGCCCGATACCCGGCGTATCACAGGCTTGACATACAGTGGATCAGCCGCTATCATATGACCGGGTGGAACATCGTCACATTCATAGCAATCCAGAATGTTTACAATAGAGACAACATCGCTTCGTATGAATATGTAAGCGATGGAACCATCCAGACTCTCCACCAGTTTGCTTTCTTCCCGGTGGGAGGAGTGGCGGTTGAGTTCTAGTAAAGAATCATATTGTTCTTAGCCGATCCCGCATGCCTGAATCTCTCTGGCTTTATCCGCTTCTTCTTTGCACCGGTGCGGTGGCAGGTCTGGTCGACTCGATCGCAGGAGGCGGCGGACTGATCACGTTGCCGGTAGCGCTTGCGGTCGGCATGCCGCCGAAGATTGCGCTCGGGACGAACAAATTTCAGGCAAGCTTCGGAAGTTTCACGGCGGCGTTTTATTACGTGAAGCACAAGGTTGTTGATCTCCGGACAATGAAGGTGGGAATTGCGTTCACCCTTTTCGGCGCCGCGGTCGGAACGTGGGCGGTAGAGCAAATGAATTCGGAGATCCTCGGCCGGGTGATCCCATTTTTCCTTCTCGCCATCCTTGTGTATACCCTGGTGGTCCCGAAGTTTGGAGAACTTGATTCGCGCAGCCGATTCTCATCCGCGCTCTTCTTCGTTGTTGCAGGACTGGTGCTGGGGTTCTACGATGGGTTCTTCGGACCGGGCGTTGGATCTTTTTGGGCGATGGCAATCGTGTTCGGCCTTGGATTGAATCTCACAAAGGCGACCGGCGCTACAAAAGTCATGAACTTCACGAGCAATGTCGTTTCGCTCGTTCTTTTTCTGGCCGGCGGGTACGTCTGGTTTGCGGCTGGAATAACGATGGCGGTTGGTCAGGTGGTCGGGGCGCGAATGGGGTCGTTGCTGGTTGTCCGGAAGGGCGCCTCGATCATTCGCCC
>CAYYHS010000166.1:0-3814 GCA_964471785.1 uncultured Chitinophagaceae bacterium | reverse complement strand
GAATGGAAACCGACTGGCGGGGATGCGGCGAAAAAAGAGAAGTTCCCCTATTCCGATTTTCATGACGAAGTGAAGCAACTGATGGAATTGCTTAAGGGGGTTACTCAAACTCCGGCCGAAAAGCTCCGTCGAAATTCGATGCTGAAGCAGCTCGTTGCTGTCAATGCGAAAATAGAGATCCTTTCGGGGAAGAAGCTTTCGTTCGACGAGGAGTCGGGTCGACTGTATGACGCAGTTGCTCCCTCACATTCCGAATCGCACTATAAACTCTTGCTCGTTGAGCTCGGCACGCTGCTTCCCGGTTCGGGTGAAATCTCCGCTCGGTTGGAAGGATACAAACAATCCTTTGTCATCCCGAAAGAGAAACTCGACGGCGTGTTCAAGGCTGCTATTGCCGAAGGACGCCGCAGAACCATGAAGCACATTCAATTGCCATCGCACGAGAGTTTTACCGTAGAGTACGTGAACAACAAGCCATGGAGCGGATACAATTGGTACAAAGGAAACAGTTTCAGCGTCATCCAGGTGAACATCGATTTGCCAATCTTCATCGACCGGGCGGTCGACCTTGCGTGCCATGAAGGATATCCCGGACATCATGTCTATAATTTGTTGATGGAAAAGAATCTTTTCCGCGAGCGGGAGTGGAAAGAATTTTGCGTTTATCCTCTCTTCAGTCCACAGTCGCTCATCGCCGAAGGGAGCGCCAATTTTGGAATCGATGTCGCGCTGCCGGGTCAGGAAAGGGTTGCGTTCGAAAGGGATGTTCTCTTCCCGATTGCCGGTTTCGATCCTCAACGCGCTCCCGAATACTACAAGATCCAGGATGCTAAAGCGAAGCTCGATGATGCCGGGAACGAAGCCGCACGAAATTATCTCGACGGTCGCTGGAACGCCAGTGCGGCCGTCGATTGGCTTGTGACGTACGCGCTGTTTTCGCCCGAGCGTGCGGCCCAGAGGGTGAAGTTCATCGAACGGTACCGCAGCTATGTGATTAATTACAATTTGGGGCAGGAGATGGTCCGTTCATTCATCGAGAAGCGTGGAGGGAGAGCTGACAATGCTGAGTTGCGCTGGAAGATTTTTGAGGAACTCCTCTCGGAGCCGCATACGCCGAGCGATTTGCTGAAATAGAAAACTTCCTGTGGTGCGAATCGTACGCGGATGGAGTTGAGCGGAATTAAGAGCGAGGAGGCGCGGCGACCTCCTCGGACATCCCTTCGGCCGCGCCCCGCGCTCCTGATACTTCTACTTGTCTGAAATTTTTGTGTCTGCACTGAACACGGTGATCCCCCAATTATACGGATCGGTCGGAGGGTCGTCGTTCCACCCCTCAAAGCTGTGCGAATCATCGCTTCGGTAGTGAACAATGTACTCACCCGCCTTCAACAGAATCGTCCCGTCAAACCGTCTGTTCTTTTGCGCTCCTCCGGCCGGCTCCGTCATCCGGTACGTCATCTCCCAAACGGTCTTTCCGGTTTCGGCGTTTTCTATCCAACCATAGTCATCCATCTCGTCGTCGCGCCCTTCACCCAGGGCATAAATACGAACTTCGCCTTCCTTGGCGAGCGTGAAGTTCTTATGTTTGCGCTCGTCATCACCGACACGGATGATTCGGGCAAGGACCAATTTTGAATTATCCTCGTCGTACGGCGCGATATCGCCCGATGCGAAATTATCGTCTGCACCAAGAACTGTAATGCCCCAATGATCCGGGTCGTATGGCGGAGCGGCATTCCAATCGCCGTAATTGTGCGATCCATCGGAGACGTACGTGGCAACGTAACTTCCCTTGTCAAGGTGGATGACTTTGTCGACCATTCGGTTTTTCTTCGCTCCTCCGGCATGCTGGGTGTCGAAGTATTTCATCTCCCACACTTTCTTATTCGACTTTGCGTCGACGATCCAGCCGTAGTCGTACATCTCGTCGTCCGCACCCTCGCCGATTGCAAGAACGCGCACATCCATACCGCGTTTCAGAGTGAATCCTTTGGAACGGAACTCCTTCTCCCGCACGCGCGTGATCTCGGCAATGACATTCTTCGAAGGGACGTTCTCGTATGTCGTGAGTTGGACGTGGTCTTTCATCTCAGGTCGGAACGCTCGTACTGTCATTCCCCAGAACTCGGGATCGTACGGCGGCGGCGCGTTCCACTCGCGCGCCGAATGTGAATCATCCGTCACAAAGAACGCTGCGTACGTTCCGGCAGGGAGCGAAATCGTTTCTCTGTCCAACCGGTTCTTTCTGTCTCCTCCGGCGTGTTTCAGATCCTTGTTCATCATCGTCCAGACAATTTCACCCGTCTTTACATTTTTGATCCAACCATAGTCGAAGGCGCCGTCCGACCGAACCTCGCCGATTGCGTAGATATCCAGCTGCGTCGGTTTATCGAGGATGAAACCCTGATGCTCCGATTGATTGTCCCATAACCCGGACATCGAGAAAAGGGAGTTCTTTCTGTAGGTCTCCTGCAATTGTTCAACCGCTTTTTTATCCAGGTGGGTCCCGTTTCCTTCCACCATAATTGAAAGGTCCCTGTAATCCCCGGAAAAATCTTCGTCATCGTTCCAATGGAAAACCTTGTCGCCGAGAAAATCCATCAGGTCGGAAAAACCGTTGATGCTGTAGAACGAGTAGGGAAACGAAGCGTAATAGACTTCGTATGTCCCGGCCGGGAGTGAAACGGTGTCTGTGTAAACGACTGATGTGCGGTCGTCATTTTTGGAAGAGGCGCGCCGGACATCCCACACCATCTCCCGTGTGTCGGAGTTGAGAATCCATGCCCTGGTCCAGAGTGGATGTTCCCGGTTCGAGGACACGACTTTAATAGAGACAGTCTGTGGTTCGGCGAGGGTAAACCCCTCGAACTTCACCTCTCTCTTGTGGAAGTTCTTAATATCCACCAACACATTGCCCTGCGCTTCATAGCGCCCGGCAAGTACATAAAGCAATGCAACGAATAGCAGGAACGATGTTCTGCCCATTGCTAGCACTCCTTTCAAAAGTCTTACAAAGTATAACATCGATGAGGGGGAAAATGGCTTCATTCTTCTACGAGATTGCTTCTCTTTTGTTTCCGGTTGGCGAGAAGTGGTTCTTGCAATTATCTCTGGAGTTTGGGCCGCTCGCGTGCCGGCATTGGATCCTTTCGATCCGATGTAAATTGATGAACCGTATTGACTTGCATGCAGGGACGGTCTCTTATGCGCGGTCAGATTGAGTTTTCACTGCAAAATTTCTATTTTGATTTTCAATAACTTTAACGTACACACCAATCAAAATGGAGGGATGGATGAAAGCACTATATTATCTCGCGGCCGGAGCGCTTCTCGTTTGTTCCGTAATCGTTCTCGCCCAGGATAAGACCGCCACGCCCAAGGTCGACCGGCGGGAACGCAGACAGCAAAAACGAATCGAACAGGGGGAAAAGAGCGGACAGCTGACGCCCCGCGAAGCGAGAAATTTGGAACGCCGTGAATCCAAAATCCAGCGCGATAAAACGAAAGCTAAATCCGACGGCAAGGTGACTCCCGCCGAACGGCGAAAGCTGAACCGTGAAGAAAACCGGACGAGCCGAGCAATCCATCGCAAGAAACATAATAACCGGACCGACGAGAACCCGCCGGGACGATAGGTTCTAGACAGATCGTTACGGTGATCCTTTCGTTCAACGATTCGGGGGGACTAGACTAAGAGGGGGGCAGTGTCCTAATTTGAATAGAGACGTTAAAATCCCTCAGTCATGTCATTCTGAACAAGTCCCGCGAAAGCGGGGCGAAGTGAAGAATCCATGCAAGTGTCGTTGAATGGATC
>CAYYHS010000165.1:2810-6174 GCA_964471785.1 uncultured Chitinophagaceae bacterium | reverse complement strand
ATACCGCCTTCGGTCGCTTTGTTGGAGAATCTTATATCGTTTACATCGGTTCAGCAGGTGGCGAAAACGGTTTGCGAGGAAGAATCTTACAGTATTTCAATCCAGGGCCGACACAAATTACAAATAAGAGAATGAATGGAATCCTTCACTTGCGGCCTGGATTAAAAATATCGTATGTTCTCAAACCTTCCGCAGATGATGCCAGCGCTCTTGAGAGTTCACTGCTCAACGAATACGAAAGGCAACACGGAGAATTACCACCAGCTAACCGGAAAGAATGACGACGACGATCGCTGACCACCGCGCGCGCCCTAACGAGTCGCTCCCCGCTGGAAAGCGCGGGGTAGGCAAGTCAAGCCTCTGGCGTGAGGGCGCCTTCGGCGCTTACTGACAAACGGAAGGGGCCGTCAACGATTTCGCCGCGCGTTGTGGGACGGACTTAGGAGTATCTGGCTGGAACGGCCGCGAATCGAGCTGCATGGCGGCGGCTGTTCGCCGCCGCAGCTTAACCGCGGTCCGTTAGGTTTCGCAAAAGCATTTTTGATATATTGCTATACCCTTCGCTACAGGGAGACCCATCATGAAATTACTAATAGCATCAGTGCTTACTCTCCTTGCCACAAATTTCGCAATCGCTCAGTTTGAACTATACGGGGCGGGAGTTGCCGGAGATACGGTGAAGGTCTGGAACACAAATATCTACACAAGTTGTGGGGCAAAGTTTATTGCTTCGGTATCACTCCCAAAAGACTCAATCGTTTTGACCGAACAAGATACATCCACCCGACACATGGTATGCGGTTGTTATTACGATGTGAACGTGTCACTTACAGGCTTGGCCCCAGGCAATTTCCAGGTCGTCATTTATCGCCAGGAATCCAAGAAATATCAATATTCAAATGATACGCTGATTCTTGTCGCATCATTCAGCTTCTCGATCGCTGGCGGAAGCCCACAAGAGCCAAGCACAAAGATAGTGGCCAGTGATTGCCACCAAATACCTCTTTCGGTTCATCAGAATCAGATCTCCGGCACGTATGCATTATTGACAAGCTATCCCAATCCGTTCAACCCAACGTCGACAATTCGATACTCAGTTCCGCAAACAACATTTGTAACATTGAAAGTTTTTGACGCCGTGGGTCGTACCGTTGCAACGTTGGTAAACGACAAAGAAGAAGCCGGCAACTATAACGTTCAATTCGATGCCAGCAAGCTTGCAAGCGGCGTCTATATCTGTCGTCTTGTCGCAGGTAACAATATTTTAACGAACAAGTTAGTTTTGCTCAAGTAGGTCGTTCATGAGCGACCTAATCAGTCGCTCCCCTGCTCTTTAGCGGGAGTTCCGTTCCGTTAGGCGGCGAGAAATCACACAGCTATCGATGAGGAGGAACATCAATGAAGAAAATCATTCTTCTTAATCTCATTTTTGCTTCGGCCCTTATCGTTTATCCTCAAAAAAGATTAGATAGTCAGACAAGTCTAAGCAAGAATTCGTCCATCCCAACATATAGCGTTCTATTTAACCCTACCAACTACCAGATGCATCTGAACAACTTAGGAGCACTGGATTGGGAGAATTTTTTAAACTCGGCGAATTACTATAACAATGGCCAATACCGCATCGTGGGATTTGATAATGGCTTATGGGTGGTGGGAAAGTACGCTGGAGAACCGCGTCTCGCTTTGGTGGAATGGGGGTCTCAATATTCCCCGGGTCCTATCATCAATGGCCGTCCTGCAATGGATGTAAGGCCGCAAGATTCCGCACGTTTTCGGGCATATAAAATCTCGCGCGGAGACAATGCTATAACAAACAGAGATTACGCCGAATGGCCCTCGGATTTAGGAGCACCTCTCTCACAAGGGCAGCCTCGATTGTATGGAGACCAAACTGTTTGGATGGTCTACAATGCCGATGATACCACTGCAGGTCGGTGGAGAAAGAACAAGGTATATCTGCCGCCACTCCCATTAGAAATTCACCAAACAGTCTATGGATTCGACCACGATTCCCTCCTCTCAAATGTTGTCTTTCTTGAATGGAAGATAATCAACAAAGGCGTTTCAGTTCTTGATTCCGGGTTTGTTTCTCTCTGGTCAGATATTGATTTTTGCAGTACCGCTGAAAATATACCAGCTGTTGATACTATAGATCAATTGGGATACTGTTGGAACAAGAAAGATGAACCGGAATTTGGATGGTCTGCGCCGCCGGCAGTCGGATACACGCTATTGTATGGACCTGAAGTGCCATCCTCGAACGATACCGCAGTCGTCGAGAACAAGCGAATACCGGGGAAGAAAAACCTGCCCTTGTCGTCATCTTGGGGATTTTCAGACGATTCGTTTGCCTATCAGTTAATCTATGGCCCAGCATGGGACGTGCCATCCGCATGGAATAATGCGCGTGGCTTGACACCAAAAGGATTGCCGATCATCGATTCCGTAACAAGACGAGTCACAAAATTTCCGTTCAGCGGAAATCCGGTTGACAGCACCGGTTGGTTATTCGATGCTTTCACTTCGGGAGGAGCCGGAATCAATTTGTTTTCCGGGCCATTCACAATGCAACCAGGAGACACACAGTGGGTGCTCGTGGCGTTTGTCGTTGGCGTCGGAAGCGACCGGTTCAGCAGCATCGACCAGCTCAAAAGCAATACAAGGAAGCTACGGGCCTTGTCTTATAGTCAACAATCATTGACGACAATAGGTAACGGGATTGCGCAACAGCCGACGAATTTTTTATTGTTTCAGAATTATCCTAATCCATTCAATCCCTCAACAACGATTGAATATGCATTGCCGGCCAAATCCATTGTTCGCCTTCAAATATTCAATGTCTTGGGACAACGAGTAACCACACTCTACGACGGAGAACAGGCGGCAGGATATCAGGAAGTCCTTTGGAACGCTGCCGTATCTTCCGGTATTTACTTCTATCGTATCGATGCAGTTAGTGTGAGCAATCCCAACATCCGATTCATGCAGGTGAAGAAGATGTTGGTATTAAAGTAGATGCAAATCAAGAATTCAAACATCATCTGACAGCGTCGCATCCTAAACCATCGCTCCCCGCTGAGGAGCGCGGGGCAGGCAAGTCACGGTTCTGGCGTGATGGCACCTTCGGCGCCCACTGACGAACGGAACCAACCGTCGATGATTTTGTCGCGCGCTATTGGACGAACCTCGGAGCATCTAACCGAAACGTCCGAGCAACGAACTACATCGCGCAAACATTTCGCCGCCGTCAGTGAGCGCCTAAGGCGCCATGGCGTAAAGCGCCACTTACCTGTCCCTCTGCTCTTTAGCGGGAGCTCCGGTCCGTTAGGCGGCATAAACACATAATGAACGGTGAACAAAT
>CAYYHS010000165.1:0-2710 GCA_964471785.1 uncultured Chitinophagaceae bacterium | reverse complement strand
AGCGGGAGCTCCGGTCCGTTAGGCGGCATAAACACATAATGAACGGTGAACAAATGAATAAATTACACTATCCGTTAATCATAATTGCTGCTTTGGCGCATTGGTCATGTCAATCTCCTTTGTCCAACACAGACATCACCGATCCTTCAATGATTCAGCCGCAGATTCAGGTGCTGATGGAAACTGACTCTTCAGGAACCAAATATTATTACAGGGCGGATATCTATGATCGGCAGCTTCGGTATGTTGAACTCATGAATGGTACGGTCCAAGTTAACGGAGAACAATTGATTCTAGTGAGAGATGTGTTGGGTTCATACTATCTCACCGATGATCATCTCATAAAATATCAACTGAACACGCAGTATAACTTTACAGTTACGTTGTCAGACAAATCCCAATATACCGCATCAGTGAAGACTCCCCTAGCAGCATTATCGAACTTTGTGGTTCCATCTGAACAAGTCAAGACTCAGAGTCTGTCACTGTCATGGGTTAACCCTGACACGAGCGCTACAATGTACCTCATGCTAGCAATCTCTTTCAAAACTGATACTTCAATCGGACTCGAGTCCCGTAAAGTTCCGATTTCAAATACAAGCCTGGGAACATTCGATCTTCAGCCATCAGAGTTCACATCCAGTCAAGGAGTATCGACTGCACTAGACATCACGCTACACTCTGAAGATCTCGGGAAGATCGATCCACGGTTCTATGCTGGAAGCAGAGCTTTTTCACATCAGATGATTACAAAATCAGTCATTCTCAAATAAGATGATCCATAACCGAGTCGCTCTCCGCTGAGAAGCGCGGGGCAGGCAAATCACGGTTCTGGCGTGATGGCGCCTTCGGCGCTCAGTGACAAACGGAACGAGCCGTCTACGATTTCTCCGTGCGGCAGTCCGCAAACAAAGAAACTAAACCTGAACACGTCCGCGGAGCGAACTACATACATCCGGCCGCGCGCTGCCGCAGTTTACTTGTCCCGCTGCCCTTTAGCGGGAGCTCCGGTCCGTTAGGCAGCTGGATTCCTCCGTCATTATACACGGGTTGACTATGGCATCTCGAGACATTCACGAGCAGTTCATTAGACAGGCAATTTCACTTGCTAGCCAAGCCCGGGCCGATGGTAATCATCCATTCGGCGCTCTCCTTGTCTTGGACGGCCACGTCGTTCTCACCGCTATGAATTCCGTAAACACCGATCACGATCCGACCGCGCATGCTGAAACCAATCTTATCGCTCAGGCAATCAGACAACTCTCGCCGAATCAGATCAGCCATGCCGTACTCTACACCAGTTGTGAACCTTGCGCGATGTGTGTCGGAAAAATGTATTGGGCGGGAATTCGGTCCGTGGTATACGGCCTATCCTCTGAGGATCTTGCAATTTTGGCAGGGCCTCAGTTCTTGGTGCCGTGTCGCGATCTGTTTGTACGGGCCACTGAAGCGGTCACCATCGTTGGGCCCATTTTGCTCGATGAGGCGCGAGCGGTTCACGTTGGCTTTTGGAACCAGCCAGCGGCCTAACCAGTAGCTCCCCGCTGAGAAGCGCGGGGCAGGCATATCACGCCTCTGGCGTGATGGCGTAAAGCGCCACTTACTTGTCCTGCTGCTCTTTAGCGGGAGCTCCGGTCTGTTAGGCCGTTTGCTACGCAGAGTATGCATTCGAAAGGAAATCACAGACAATGGACACAAAAGATGCAATCGCGCCGATCTCTGGAGCTAAGAGCGTACTAATCACTGGGTGTTCTTCTGGTATCGGGCGAGAAACCGCCGTTAAACTAGCAGAGCATGGTTTTACTGTGTTTGCGACCGTTCGAAAAGAAGCCGATGCGAAGAAGCTGGGCGATCTCAACCGACCCAATCTAGTGCCTATCTGCCCTCTCGATCTTACAAACCTTGATCATGTCACCAGCGCGGCAAGAACGGTTTCCGATGAACTCCATAGCAGAGGTATGACAGGCTTGTTTGCACTAATCAACAATGCGGGCGGAGGATCGCCGGCACCTGTCGAATTAATGGACTTGGAAAAATTTCGAATAGAGTTGCAGGCTCGTGTGCTCGGTTCAGTCGCTATGGTTCAGGCATTCCTGCCGATGATCCGAAAAGGCAACGGACGAATCGTTTGGGTCATGACCCCGGCTATAATTCCTACGCCTTATGTCGCCAACATCCATGCCTGTGATTTTGCCGTTAATTGTATCGCCCGGACGCTCGACATTGAAATCAAAGAATGGCAAATTCCAAACATCATGATTAAGTGCGGCGGCATTAAAACACCGGCAGGATTGAGAACCACGACCGATGTAGAAGTCCTTCTCCAAAAAGAGCCACGCGAGAGGGCTTCGCTTTATCAGAGGGCTTTCCAGAAGTGGGCAAAGGAAATGTCGGAGTTCGATACAAAGCGGACTGAACCTCAAAAGGTAGCAGAGGTAATTCTCAAAGCTCTGTCTACCGAACGACCTAAGCGGCATTATTCGGTTGGCTATATGGCACAAGCCGCGAGTTTCCTTGAAGCCATGCCTCAGTCTGTTACAGATTGGATACTAAAAATGCGATTCTGACTGGATCTTCAGCAAACTCCCTAACCAGTCGCTCCCCGCTAAGAAGAGCTAGGCATGCAGGCCACGCCGTTGGCGTGATCGCGCCTTCGACGCCCACTGACGAACACAACCAACCGTCGATGGTTTTGCCGCGCATTGTTGGA
>CAYYHS010000164.1:0-6192 GCA_964471785.1 uncultured Chitinophagaceae bacterium | reverse complement strand
TCCGATTTACCGTATCGTGAGTAAATTGACCGCTTGCATCAGTCCATGTGGCGGCGGCGGAGGCGCGCGTGAGGAGTTTGGCGTATCCAGCGCTGATACCCGTGCCGGAGTAGTCAAAGACGATTTCGGTAGTATCGGTTAACGAACCTTTCTTCTGAATACCCCACGTTAACTGCGAACGCTGATCAGCAATCAAGACCGGCACATCGCTTACCATGCTATTCGGTGTGCCGAATGAGTACAGTCCGATTGTGTTGACGCTGTCGACCCTGGATAATATTGTTCCGTGAACCTGTGATCCAGCACCACCGATAGAAGTTTCCGTTCCGCTTGCGGCGACGTAATCCCCTGCCGAACCAAACGGGGGATTTGATTTGATGAACCCGCTGTTCGCATTGTAATTGAAATTAATGAGCGTGGCCGATGTTGCGCTGACGGAATCGTAGGTTGTCGAGCCGCTTGCATCGTTGAATTGATAGTATGCGAGAAGCGATGGAGTGTTTGATGGAATTCGTTTATGCATATTGTCGCGGATCTCCGTTTGAGTCCGCGCCGTATTCCAAATGCGTAGTTCCGCCATCATGCCGTTAAACGGACGCCCGGCGCAGCATGAATCATATCCGATCACCAGCGGCGCCGTTGATGTGTTCAGCGTTCCGCCTGCAAACGATACGCTTCCCTGGAGGTTGCCATCAACATACAAAAAGATATTTGTTCCGTCATATCCCCCCGCGATATGATGCCACTGATTATCTTTCACAACTGCCGTGCTGATGACGGTCTTGCCGCTGATGCTCGTATTGTAAAAATCTATCCGGGCATTGTTGTTGTTCAGGTTAAATTTCCATATAACGCGGCTGGATGTATTTCCGGCCCTGTTAAAAATACCGGCAGACGCAAGGTTTGAAGTGCTTGTCCACACCCACGCTTCAACGGTGAACGGGCCGGTTCCCTGCGTGAAGGATTGATTAGCAATGCAATCGTCGGAGCCGTCAAACTTCACCACGTATGACGAACCGTCGAATCCAGCAAGCGGAGCGACGGTATAGCTTCCCGTTGCAGGGCTTGCCTGCAAATATGTCTTGGAGCTTCCTGTTCCGTTGTATTCATACACCGCGAAATGATATGTTTTCCCGATGACCAATCCTTGAATGGTAACAACTGAATCTGTTCCGTCATACATTGTGTAGTTCGACGAGCCAAGATTCATTCCGCTTCCGTACGTTGCATTGGCCGTATACGTGTGCCCGTTCACGGGAGCAGCGGAAACAGCATTGTCCACGCGGGCGATAAGAATTCTTCCGGTTCCGTTTCCTTTCGTCCACCGGACAGTCGCCGTGGTCTGTGTTGCAAGAGCTGAGGTCATTGACGACGCCTGCACAGCCGGTTGCGCTGCTGTTTGCTGGTATCCGTAATACTGTGCGGCAATGAAATTGTCCCCGCTTCTTCCCAACGCGATTATTTTTCCGTCGTTCGGCTTTGTGACAACGGAATAGATCTCATCATAATCCCCGAAGTCTGTCACGACCGTTCCACCGGAGCCGAAGGTATTGTCGAGGCTTCCGTCGGAATTGTACCGTGCCAGACCGAAATTGTAATTCGCTGCACCGGCGACAAGGATTTTTCCGTCATCCTGTATCACACATGAGAGAATTCTGTCAGTGTTGGAGGATGTCAGGGATGTATGCACGCCGAGCGATGAATTTCCGAATGAATTATCGAGCGATCCGTTCGTATTGAAACGGCAGACATAAAAATCATCGTGTGTAACTCCGGCGGCGATGATCTTCCCATCCAGTTGCACTGCAAGCGCATACGCTATGCCTCCTGCATTGAGTCCGTCGGCATACCGTGTTGAGGACCAATCAAGCGTATTGTCCATTGTACCATTTGAATTAAATCGAAAAACGACGAACGTTGTTCCGAATCCGGTCGTGTTGGAAGTTCCGCCGATGAGAATTTTTCCGTCGCTTTGAAGCGCCATGGCATAGATCCATGTGGAATACCCCAACGCAGCGCTTCCGGTGTACGTCGACCACCCTTGACCGTTGTTGAAGGTGTTGTCGAAAAGACCATCCGGCGTCAACCGGGTGAGCAATGGTATCGGGGTAGAGTTGGATCCGGTATAATCCGAGAAACCGGCGATAAGAATTTTTCCGTCGGATTGAACAATCACCGCGTGGGCCTCGTTGTTTCCCGGGTATGAAAGAACTGTCTTTCCGCTGACGCCAAATGTACTGTCCAGGCTTCCGTTGGAATTCAGCCGGATAGCCGCAAAATTGTAGTCACTGGAGTTGACAGTCGTTGTCCCCACAATGATCAGCTTCCCGTCCGGCTGCAGTGTGCATCCGTACGGAATATCGTTGGCTTGAATGGAGATGATCGATTTCCCGCTTGTCCCGTACGTGCTGTCCAATACTCCGTTCTGGGTGAACCGGGCTGCCGCAAAATCGCCGTTGGTGAACCCTGTGATGATGAGCTTACCGTCCGCCTGACGGACGCCGCCGCCGTATGCTAGACCGTTTGAAAAGAATGCTGAAACTTTGCCGTTTGTGCCGAACGAACTGTCGATCGTTCCGGCCGTTTGTCCGACCGTGATTGTTGAAACGAAGATAAAACACAAGATGGAAAAGAGCAGACGAGGCATGGTATTCACCGATAAGTGATGAAAGTTATGAGTTATTTGTGAATAAATTGTTTCAATTGGATCAGATCATCTTTTGTGAAATATGATATCGCTCCCGCTTCTTTTGCCTCATCCCGGAATTCTTGTTCGCGGAAATTGCTTACGATGATCACTTTAGCGTAGGGAAATTCTTGTTTGAGCTTCCGCGTCGCTTCAATCCCGCCGACGTTCAGCATTTGCAGGTCCATCAGCACGTAATCGGGGTTCATTACCCGGAATGCTGAAACAACCGCATCGCCATCCTCATATTCACTGACAACGTCCGCCGGGGTGGCGACCGCATTCCTGATCATTGCACGGATGAGAGCATTGTCGTCAACGATCATGAGTTTCATATTTCCTTTTTCCGAAAGGTTGTTGATCAATGTGGATACAATATCGAAGGGAGAAGGGGAGAAAGAAAGAAGTAGGAATGCTCTTTTGTGGAGAGTACTTGTACTCTTTATTAGATAATTTTAGCCAATGAAAAATGGGAGATGGGAACAGCAGACGAAGGGGGAGAAAACACGGAGTCTTGCTACAACAGCGATCTATTCTCGAGTGCGAATTTTAATAGACTGTAACTGCCGGAAAGACTTAGCTTTTCGGAGATTTTAAAGCGGTAATTGTCAACCGTCTTTTGACTGAGAAAAAGTTCTTCGGCGATCTCTTTACTTGTTTTAGAATCAGCGATCATGTTTAGAATGCGGCGCTCTTGCGCGGTGAGCGACTGCAATTGAGGGTGGGATGAAGCAAATATCTGTTGTTTCTCTTTTCGCTTCAGTAGTTTATTGGTCAACGTGGGACTGATGTAATATCTTCCTTCGTGCGCTGCGTGCACCGCATTCACAATATCAACTGATGCGCTCTCTTTTAAAATGTACGCTTTCACGCCTAAATCCATCGCTTCGTTCAGAATGTCCTCGTCATCAAACATTGTCAGAAAGATCACTTCAGTTTTCGTCTCCAGTTTCTTTAAAGCCTTCAAGACGCTTAGGCCGGTCATCTTGGGCATGTTCATATCGAGAACGGCAACATCGGGAGAATGTTCCTTCACCAATTGCAACGCCTGTGCTCCGTCCGATGCGACAGCAACAACGGTCAACGACGAATCGCTTGACAGCGCCTGCTTGACCCCGTCGCGGAACATCGGGTGATCGTCCGCGATGAGAATGGTTATTTGAGGGGGAGGCATATCAATGTATTATGGAAGATACAATGGGAGATGGACAATGGGAGATGGAAAATGGTAGATGGACAATGGTAGATGGTAAATGGATGGTGGAAACAATAGTTACTTTTGCGTTTTACTCTTGATTACTGAAATTCTAATTGAAGAAAATATTTTCTTGAACTCTTCCGCTTCGGCAATGAATTGATCAAGAGCTTGTTGTTTTTCCGGTGTTGTCGTTAAAGACCGCAGCACTCTCAAACAGTAATGCGATTCTCTGATTTCTTTGAGAGAAATGCCGACCTTGTGCTTGAAATCATCTCTTGACTCCGCCGCTTGTGCTTCTTCATAATTAGCGCCAATTGATGTCGAAGACTTTGCAAGCTGATACTTAACAACTCTGAAGCTGTCATTGGAAGGAAACGCAGGCAGCGTTTTTAGAACGTTTACTCCAAATTCAAAAGACCTGTCCAACAAATCTTGTGTCCTGCTATCCATCTCTTCCCCCTCTTTCTAAAAGTTTAGTGAATTCTCCCCCTTTTCCCATCTCCCATCTTCCATCTGCCATTTTCCATCTTCCATCTACCATTTTCCATCTCCCATCTGCCATTTTCCATCATCCATCTCCTCTTACCCCAACCGGTATTTTCAGCCTTAGCAACGTACCTCCGCCAGTTTCTGGCCCAAGCTCCAACTTCCACCCAAACATTTTCGCTCGTTCTTGTATTCCGGAAATGCCGAATCCCGCGGACGACGAAATTCCTTTCCCGTTATCGGATATCGTGACAGTGAGGGAATCCGTATTCCTCACGATATTCGCGTTTGCTTTTGTGGCCCCTGAATGTTTGATAATGTTGTTGAACGATTCTTGTACAATTCGAAACACACTTATTTCCTGCTCGGGAGAAAGCAGGCCTTCAATATCCTGTATCTCCGCAATAAATTCAATCGTTGTGGATTCGTTCATCTGGCGAACGATGGAGCGCAGCGTTTTCGTAATTCCTAAATGGTCCAACTGGTGCGGACGAAGGTTGTGCGAAATGGAGCGAACTTCTTCAATTGCGCTGGAAGCAACTTCCGATGCTTCTTTAACCTGGGCCGTTGAGCCGGTATCGTTACCAAGCGACAGTAGTGCAGCAAGCAATTTATTTTTAATGATGAGCAAGTTTTGCCCAAGACCGTCGTGAAGTTCCACCGCAATGCGCTTCCGCTCGGACTCCTGCGATTCGATCAACCGCCGGGAAAACTCGATCTGCTTCTCTTTCTCGCGCGTCAGTTGGCGGATTCGCAGAATATAGACGGTTGGACCGAGGAAAAGAAGGCAAAGAATGAAAACCGCGCGGAACCACCACGTTGCAAAGAAGGGCGGAAGCACGATAATAGACAAAGACGCACCCTCTTCATTCCACACGCTAGCACTGTTCGCAGCGATGACATGGAATGTATATGTACCCGGATCAAGGTTGGTATAACGCACCAGCCGCTGCGGCCCCGCATCATTCCATTCTTTTTCGAATCCTTCCAAAAGGTATTTGAACCGGATTTTTTTCGGCGCAGCAAAATTAATGCCGGTGTATTGCAATTCTATCTTCGTCTGACCAGGTTGGAGAAGCAGCTTGCTCTGTAGTGGTGTGGGGTGGTTCTCAATCCATGCACCTTCAATGATCACTTTCGGCGCAACAGGATTTGATGCGATCGTGTGCGGATCGATCACAACAACTCCCCGCGATGTTGAAAACCACAGTTTCCCGTCGGCGGTCTTCCAACAGCGCGGAGTTCCGCCGCCGGCAGTTTCTTCATTCAACATCCCGTCCTCTTTACCAATATTGAAACACTGCACTGCGGAAATGTTCCCATCTGCTGCGTCGTTCAGTTCTTGTTTACTCACACGGTAAACTCCATGGATCGCACCGATCCAAAAGCTTCCAAGATCATCCTCGATGATTTGTGCGATAATATTGTCGAACAGCCCCTGCTCTTCGGAGACAAACGAGAACTTTCCGTCTTTCCATCTCGCCAGCCCGTGATTCGTCCCGATCCATATCGCACTGTCGCCGTCCTCGTACAACGGCGAAGCAAAATTATCGTTCAAACCGTTCCCTTTGCTAAATGCGGTCGTACTACCGTTAGAAATTCTTACTACTCCGCCCCCGGAGATGGAAACCCATGTATCACCGTTGCGCGCGCATAGGACTTCGTTCACGCGGTTGATATGGAACCCTGTCGTTGAATTCCAAATTTTTTCTTCATGTTCGCGAAAGTACGCAAGGCCGTCGTGAGCGGTGCCAACCCACAATCCACCCTTTGCATCCTCAACGACTGAAACGATTGAAGTTGATGTGTTGACCATCCCCTG
>CAYYHS010000163.1:0-6195 GCA_964471785.1 uncultured Chitinophagaceae bacterium | reverse complement strand
TTGCTGCCCCAACAATCTTCTGGGTGGTTGGGTTTTCTTGTCCTCATAACAAGACGAACGAAGCTGAACGAATACCTGAATTCAGGTTCGCATCCGCAAGGATTTGCTACTTTAGCAGCAGGAGTTTTTTGATTTGGACATCGCTTCCGCTTTGCAGCCGGTAGAAGTACGCTCCGCTGGCCACATTCGATGCGTTCCATGTCACCGAATATGATGATGGACTCATTTCCTGATTGACCAAGGTTGCTACTTCTCTTCCGAGCATATCAAATACTTTTAGGGAAACCATTCCGACGCGACTGACGGAAAACCTAATCTGCGTCGACGGATTAAATGGATTTGGATAATTTTGAGAGAGCGCAAATTGCGTTGGTAAATCTGAAGTCTGACTATTCACTTTTGTAACGCTGCCATTGCTCCCAATGTGCTGGGCATAAAGATCATATGGCCCGCCAAAACTCGATGCGCGAAGATCGTACCACACAACAATCGCTCCCCCCGCATCATCGGAGATGATGACGGGCTTCTCCTGAAATGTCGAAGGAGTAGTAGACACGGGATTACCGCCAGTGCCGTATGTGGGATTCGTCCAGACAAATTGACCGCTTCCGTTTACTCGCTGGGCAAAAATATTCACTCCATTTTGAAGTCCTTGACTCCAGGCTGCGATCACACCACCATTTCCGTCTGAGGTAAGCACGTTACCTGCAGTATTGGAAGTTATAGAGCTGGGATTTGCCCCCCAGGGCAACGAGCCATCGGATGCAATTTTCTGCACGTAGGCATGCTCGGCACCGTCAGACCAGGTAAGAATCGCAGTTCCGCTCCCTCCTGAGACCATTGAGAGATTCTCCTGCCCGCTGCTAGAAACACCGTCGACGAGCACACCGAGCGAATCCGAAGCAGATATCCACGTCAGATGCCCGGAGGCATTGACATGACCAGCATACCCGTGAGGCGACGATCCGCTTAATGATTGTTCCCACGCATAAATTGCACCGCCGGCATTATCAGACACAATAACTTCGTTCGTTTGCTTCTGCAAGAACGCTGGTTTCGGTGCGAGGGCAACAGCCATAGTGTCCCATTGCCGCGTACCTGCTGCGTCGAGTTTTTGAGCGAACAGTGAGACTCCTGTTGTGAATGCATTTCGCACGTCTGTCCAGGCGATAATCACTCCCCCCGTTCCATTCTGCAAAAGACTGAGTTTCGAATAACCTCCAACCGGCAAGGGGCTGCCGCTGGAGCCATTCATAGCGGCGGAAGACCATAGGATCTTGCCCGAACTATCAATGCGGGAAACGACCAGATTTTGAAATCCATAATTAAGACTGGTCCAACCCACGTACGCACCCCCATCGCCGTCCGATGCACATGCAGTCGGTTCGCCTCCGGGATAGAAGAGTTGCAAAGGCAACGGTCCGGCAATCTGAAGTGCAGAATCCCGCCACATTCGAGCACCATGAGAACTGATTCGCTGAGCGAAGATCGCTGGGAATGCGTCACCAAAAGCGGAGTCCCGATAGTCTTCTTCCCATGAGACGATGATCCCGCCGTCTCCCACTGCCGCCATTTGGGGAAGGGTTTGACCAAGTCCCGCGGGAGAGACTTCCACGCCGTTGGCGGTCCACAACACATCCCCATTTTTGTCTAGGTGTTGCGCGAAGATTTTCGGATTTTTGTAACCTTCGCGCAGATCATCCCACACGATGAAGGCGCCTCCGCTACCGTCTTTCGTCATCACGACGTCGGCGGCCGAATGACCTCCCGTAAGAATAGGCGTGTTTTTCGATGGATCGCTTGACCATTGGGAACTGGCTGAGTTGACGCAGAAGATTATCCCAAGTATCAATGGAAAAGATCGGAACAGGCTTTTCATAGATTCAAACCCTTATAGTTGGTTTATGATATAGAGCTACTCTGTTAAGAAGCATTGTAGTGAATAGATCGAGAACTACACTACATCTGATCACGTATCTATTCGAGTTCTATTTTATTGGCGTCGTACCTGCTCCGGCAACTCGATTTGTTTACCAGCGAAGATCGACCTACGGTAGGAAACCTACGTTAAGTTACCTAGTGGGAAGGGAGGTAACAACTACATATTCATGTAGTTTTCCTTTTGAGGCGAAGGAATGTGATCTGTGTCAGATGAAGAAGTGGAGTCTGAGTGCGGAAAAAGTTTCGGGCATTAGACGGCTTTGCTTTTCAACGCCTTTGCAACTGCTTCTGTACGCGAACGAACATGCAGTTTTGCGTAAATATTGCGGAGATGAAAGCGGACAGTGTTAACGCTGACGAACAACTTATCTGCAATGGATTTATAGGTGTACCCTTCGGTGAGGGCGAGCAGAACGTCGAGCTCTCTTTGCGAAAGAGAAGAAAAAACATTCGTCTGCTTCGGCTGTTGAAAATAGAGGAGAACTTTTCGTGCGACTTCCCCCGACATCGGAGCGCCTCCCGCATACGCCTCTCTAATTGAAGTGATAAGCTTTTCTGGTGCGGTTGTTTTGAGGAGATATCCTACTGCACCCGCACGCAGCGACTGAAAAATCTTCTCTTCGTCACTGTGAACGGTGAGCATGAGAGCGTGGATATGAGGATATTTCTCCTGAAGAATTCCGACCCACTCGATCCCCGACTTATCGGGCATGCCGATATCCATAAGAACAACATCGGGAGGGTTTTCGTCGAAGGTTTCCAGAGCGTTTGAACCGCTTCTAAAGTCTGCGCAGACAAATCCTTCGGCCTGCTCGATGATTGTGCGAAGTCCCCTTCTCATTTCATCATCATCGTCAACAATTGCAACCTGAATTACATCATCTGTCTCAGTGATCTGTCGCTTCATGGTCCTCCGGCTGATTATGACGGAACAATCTAAGGTTTTATCTACGGGGGCACAACTACATAGATATGTAGTTCATCCGTTGGAACGGAACGATGCCTGGATGGTGGTTCCTTTCCTGGGAATCGTTGTCATTAAGAAATTTCCCCCGCTTTTCATGGCTCGTTTCTCCATATTTGAGAGGCCATGTCCCTCTTTCTCTTTTGCCGAATCGATACCCTTTCCATTGTCCTTGACAGTCAACCGTAATGAGTTCCCTTCGAGTGCAAATTCGACAAACGCATCAGTGCAAGCAGAATGCCGCACTACATTCGTAATCGCCTCCTTAGCGCACAGAAGGATGTTCCGGGCATTTTCAGAGGTAAAATGGAGGCTAAAGATCCGGTCATCCACCAAAAAGCGCAACTCGATCCCCTTAGCTTCACAGCCTTCAAAAGCAAAAGAACGGAGCCGATGAACAAGTTTTTCGAGCGGCTCGCCCCCTAATTCAAGAGACCAGACGACGTCGCTCATGGAGTCTACCAGCTCACGCGCAGTATCGCCGATTTTCTTCAGAGACTCTGCCGCGGGGGCCTTTCCCCCCTTCCTCCTGCCTTCCCGCGGCAACTCCCGTTCTGCCGCTGAGGAGAGAATAGCTATTCTTGTAAGGCCTGCTCCGATGTCATCATGGAGATCACTCGCTATACGCGATCGTATCCGCTCAATCTCCAACAGGCGTTGGATACGGGTTCGGACAAACGCTGCGATCACCAATCCAACGACAAGAACGGACAAAGTCAGAAACCACCATGTCCTCCAGAGGGGAGGCGCAATTGTAAATGTAAATTCCGCAGGCTGGGCGCTGGCAACTCCGCTGGCATTTACCGCGCGAGCCATGAACGTGTATGTTCCCGGAGCTAGAGCAGCAAAGACGATTGAGTGATGGTCCGTCGGCAAACTCCACTCAGTTTCATTTCCTGCAAGTTGATATTGATACCGGACAGCCTTCTCATCCCGGAAACTCAGGCCGATGACATCGACGGTAATGCTATTCTGATCGTACAGAAATTTCAGCGGCCGGCGGATATCTATTGCAACTCCGTTCACACGCACGTTAGAAATATAAATTGGAGGAGGAACGGTATTGGGCAGATCATGGACCCAGTCGTACATCATTACCCCGGCGTCGGTCACCAGCCAAAGCCATCCATTGTCTAGTTCGCCGCACGCGTAGACGGGACGGCCAAGCAATTCCTTTTTGCTCAAGAATGAAACGGGCTGAGTGGCTGCAATTTCCTGAAAACCCAATTGCGTCCCGATCCAATGACCACCTTTTCCATTCGTCATCGACCAAACGGCCGTGCTCGTCAAGCCTTCCTTGAGCGATAGCGTGTGAAAGGCAGAATCACGGTAAGATGCAAGCCCCCCATAGCGCATACCAAACCAGAGGGTGCCGCTGCTGTCTTGGCCGATCGCTCGAATCGACATATTGGGGAGACCGTCCGCAATTCCAAAGCAACGGCCCCCTCCAGTAAATTTTCGGGCTGCAGGAAGGAGAGTTAATCCGTTGTCGTACCCTCCAAACCAAAAGTTACCGGCATGATCCTCAAACATTGCGCGAATTGAGTTGTCAGGAAGTCCATCGTCGCTCGTATATGAGCGAACAAACGGCTTTTGTCTCCGAGGGTCGAAGAGGTAGACTCCGCGATTATCGCTCATGCTTGACCAGAGATACCCTTCCCTATCTTTGAAGAGAAAGATCGGCGCTCCATGAGGGAACTCACGTCCGCGCATCCATTGACGTGTGAGCCGAAGAGACGAAGACCCATCTTTTTTCCTGTCGATGTGATAACATCCGATAGGACCTTCATTACATCCCACCCACAACGACGAGGGAGGATCAAAAAGAAGAGTAAAGGGCGGACGGTGAAGACTCGACTTCGGCTCGTTGTGAAGGATACGGTTCCATGACCGATCGTTCCCCATCCACACCTCCCATATCCCTGGGATTGAGACGATCCAGAGATGGTTGTTGAGGTCAACCACAGCCGAAGATCCGTTTGGTGCAAAGGACATGTCACGAATTGGAAGAGTCAAGATCGAACGGTTCGAAAGCTTTGCGATTCCTTTCGTGCCGAGTCCAAACCAGAGATTCCCCTCCCAATCAATGGCGCCCGATGTGATGTAATTTTCCGGCAAACCGTTCGCTGCGGAGTAACATAGAAAAGGCTTCCCATTTGCTCCCGGGATTCTGTAGATTCCCTCGCCCGCCGCCGCCAAATATCCGTCACCGTCTTCCAGCAAATAGCCGATTCCGCCATTTCCAATCCGCAGCTGACGCACGATCTTGTCGCGGCGCACTTGCATGAGTTCTCCATCCGAGAGGCCGATCCACACAGAAGAGTCGCTCCCCGCACGGATACAACCGATATCAACGTTATGTGGAATCCGAAGAGGAAACTTCCTAGGAGCTTCCGAACCCGGGGAGACCATAAAGAGGCCTTCGGAGGTGAAGATCCATAATGCTCTGTCGGCACTCTGAGCAACACCATTAACCGAGCCGACGAATGTTTTGGGATCGTACTGCTGAAAGTTGTCGTCAACCAGACGGTAGAGTCCATTCACGGTTCCACACCAAACCATTCCCTCGTGATCCTCATAGATACAGGAAATCATGTTCGATTGCGGCCTGGTCGAGACTTTGTAGGTCTTGAACTTGCTCTCCCGAAACCTTGAAATCCCTCCCCCATTTGTTCCGATCCAGAGCGTTCCAGGGTCCTTTTTGCTTTCAATAATACACGTGACTCGGCTGAAAGCCAGACCATCGGCCACAGTATAGTTATTAAATGTGTCGCCATTGTATTGGCTCAGCCCGTCGTTTGTGCCAACCCAAATAAATCCTCGCGAATCGGCACATATGTCCAAGACGTAGTTCGAGAGAAGGCCTTCATTTGAAGTGTAATGGTCGAACGAATAAAGTTGCGCGTTGGATTGCGTAGCGGAGGTCAGGAAAAGAAACGAAAGGAACAGAACCCGGCAGTTCATGGAGCCAACTCCAGGGAATTTCTTCTAGAAAGTCCTATCGACAACTGAGCAGCATCATAAGGAATCACGGAACACTACCTCCCGTCGTTGAAGTGACAGAAGTCAGAAATGATAGAGCATGACATACACGGCAACACCGGTCACCGAAACATAGAGCCACACCGGAAGGGTGATCTGGGCGATCTTTCTATGTTTATCGAAGCGGGACGATAATCCCCGACTGAGAGTCACTATCGCCATAGGAACGATAACGGCAGCCAGAATCGTATGCGAGATGAGGATGGAAAAATAAACCGTTCGCGCACTGCCCGTCCCTCTGAACGGTA
>CAYYHS010000162.1:0-6201 GCA_964471785.1 uncultured Chitinophagaceae bacterium | reverse complement strand
CCTATTGGGGAAAGTGTATCGCGGACGAGCCTCTGTGCTCAACGCCCCGACAGTTTCCGACGGCCGATATATCTATTACAGCAGCGTCGCCTCCGAGCCGATGGGATTCTCGCCGAACCCAGCCCGTAAGACGAATAAACGAGCCGTTCATCGTAAACATTCGACATTCAATATTGTTAGCGGCTTGTTCCTTATTGCCGCTGCTTGTTTGTTATACACCGGCAACGTGATTGCGGTGAATCAATTGATGAAGGAAGTGAACGATCTTAACGTCCGGTACAACGCTCTTGCCAGTAACAATGAGGTGTTGAAAGCCGAAATTGCACGGAAATCGAGCCTCGATCGCATCAGCACAATGGCAAAGGATGAACTTGGGTTGATAAACCCCAAAGAACCGCCAGTGTGGTTTGAGGTTGATCAGGACAAAGTCGACGAACTGACAAAGAAATGACACCGGCCGGCGACAATAAATACGAAAATTCTATCGGTGCTGCAGAGCCTCCTCAAACGAAGGGCTTCGACTCTTCTTCCCGTTTGCTGGTGACAAAAATTGTTTTGTTGTTCGCTTTCGTCGTTGCGGCCCTGCGGCTAGTGCAGATTCAGATTCTCGATTCGCCGAAGTATCAGGCTATTGCCAGAAAACAATATGAAGTGAGGATCGTCCTTCCGTCAACACGCGGAAACATCTACGACAGGCTCGGTAATATCCTCGTTTCAAATTCAATGTTCTTTTCGTACGCAGCCGATCCAAAAATTATCGGCGATGGCGCTCCGGCGGTAGCAAAAAGATTTTCTAAAATTTTCGGAAAGCCGGAACAATACTACCTGGAAAAGCTCGACAGCGATAAGCGCTTTGTGTGGCTGGAGCGGCATGTGAGTCCGGAAATTGCCGGACAGCTCAAAGCGACCGCCCTGGAAGGCGTGGCCGAACTGAACGAGCCGAAAAGGCTTTATCACTATGATAACATCGGCGGTCAGGTAGTCGGCTGCACAAATATCGACAACGTCGGAATTAGCGGGATCGAGTATTCGTACGATCAGCAACTGCGGGGCACGGATGGCTTTGTTGTTATGCAGCGGGACGGCATGGGACGCAAGCGTCCTTCTGCCGACTATCCGCGCCAGGATCCGACACGCGGCCATTCGATCGCGTTGACGATCGACGTCGGATATCAGTCAATCGTCGAGGATGAACTGAAAAAGGGGGTCGAGCGGATGAAGGCGGCCTCGGGCTTAGCCCTGATCCTCGATCCAAATACCGGCGAAGTGTTGGCGATGTCCCACGTGCCGAGCGTCAATCCGTACGATGTCGGCCATACAGACCCCGAGATATTGAAAGCCCGTGCGGTCTCGGATATGTTCGAGCCGGGTTCCGTTTTCAAAATTGTTACGGCTTCCGCGGCGCTGGAAGACAAGCTGATCACGCCGAGCCAGGTTTTCTTCGCTGAACACGGCAAATACAAAGTTCCGCTTAACGCGGGAAAATTTCGGCTTATCACCGATACTCATGAGATGGGAATGATCTCGTTCCAGCAGGCGATGGAGTTATCGAGCAATATCGTGATGGCCAAAGCCAGCGACATCATCGGCGCAGAACGGCTCTACAAGGAAGCTCGAGACTATGGATTTGGAATGGCGACGGGCATTGAACTTCCGGGCGAGGCAGACGGAGCGCTGAAGAAACCGGTAGATTGGTCGGGCGCGACGCTGAACTCCATCGCATACGGGTACGAAGTTGCCGCGACTCCGCTGCAGCTCGCATCGGCATATTGTGCGGTGGCGAACGGCGGAACGCTGATGAAACCATATATCGTCTCGAAAGAAATGAACGACGTCGGCGAAGTGGTCTATACCGGCAAGCCCGAAAAAATTCGGCGTGTCATATCGGAAGAAACGGCAAAGACTCTGAGAGATTTTTTCATTGGAGTTGTTCAGCACGGCACCGGGCAGCCGGCGAGAATTCCCGGAATCACCATCGCTGGTAAAACAGGGACCTCCCGCAAGTTTGTCGACGGAAAATATGAATCAGGAAATTACAACGCGACGTTCATTGGTTTCTTTCCGGCGGAAAGTCCACGACTCGTCTGCCTGGTTATTCTTGAAAGCCCGAAAGCCGGAGGGTATACCGGGGCGATGGCGAGCGCGCCGATCTTTAAAGCAATTGCTCAACAGATTATCAACAACAACGGATTGTTCTCACGGACTGCTGTTGCTGTTCAAGGAACAGATGAAAAAGTAGCTTTGATCGAACTCCCAAACGTCACGCACATCGAACGCGAAGCGGCGAAAGAGATTCTTGAGAGCAATGGATTCGAAGTCAAGACAAATGGAGAAGGGAAATTTGTCGAAGGCCAGATACCGGCGGCAGGAACGCGTATCGCGCGTGGAGAAACGGTGCAGCTCGTCTTAAACGAAGATCATACAACTTCCACGAGTGATGCTCTTCGCGTTCCAGATCTTCGCGGCATGAGTCTGCGCCGAGCTATCAACAGATTAACTGCGGAGAAATTTGACGTCGCCGTATTGGGCACCGGGCTGGTGGTCCGCCAAGTGCCCGCCCCAAGCGAGCCGGCTCAGCAGGGAATGAAAGTGATGTTGATCTGCGAGCCGAAACCGCTCACATCGGCCCAGCTGTACTGATCGAGGATACGACGGCATGACGTTATCGGCGCTCTTAAATGGGGTTACGGTTATGAAGATGTTCCAGACGACATACGGTAGAATGGTGACGACGCACGACATCGAAATTCTTGGAATTCAGTACGATTCAAGAAAAATCCAAAAAGGTGATTTGTTTGTTGCCATGAAAGGTGCGATGGCGGACGGCCACAATTTTATCGCCGCTGCTGTGTCGAACGGTGCTGCGGCCGTAGTTCTGGAAAACGACGGGGCGTACCCGGACTCGTATTTCATGCACGAAGGTGTTGTAAAACTTGTCGTCAACAACAGCCGCAGGGCTCTGGCCCTCATCTCCGCGAATTACCTCGGCCATCCGGCATCGAAGCTGCGGCTGATAGGAGTCACGGGCACAAACGGGAAAACGACAACAACGTACCTCATCAAACATA
Organism: uncultured Chitinophagaceae bacterium; assembly: GCA_964471785.1. Taxonomy (GTDB): domain Bacteria; phylum Bacteroidota; class Ignavibacteria; order UBA10030; family UBA8401; genus JAGVPT01. The sequence goes on along the minus strand of CAYYHS010000162.1, from coordinate 3,133 downwards.
TTCTCGAGTCAAGCAGTCCGACGTTTCAGGGGAAGGTCGGACTCATCGGAACAATAGAGTACATGATCGGCGCTGAAAAATTTCCGGCAACGCACACAACACCCGAATCTTTGGAATTACACAAACTTTTTGCCGCCATGGTTGAACGGCATTGCACGCACGTTGTGATGGAAGTGTCGTCTCACTCGCTTCATCAGGATCGCGTGTACGGTCTCAATTTTGCAGCCGCAGTCTTCACTAATTTGACGCAGGACCATCTTGACTACCATGGGACGATGGCGAACTACTTTGCGGCCAAGAAGATCCTCTTCGACAGCTTGCCATCGTCGAGCTGGGCAATCACAAATGGCGACGATAGTTCTGGAGCGAAAATCGTTCGCGGTACGAAAGCCTCCATTCTTACCTATGGTTCTGTTGCCCACGCCGATGTCAGCGCAAACGATATCTCCCTTTCGATGAATGGAACAAAATTCGCGCTTCGCTATCGGGGACAGGAAATCGCGATGCAATCGCCACTGGTCGGGCGCTTTAACGTATCCAATATCCTGGCCGCATGTTCGGTCGGCTTTGCCATGGAGGTTTCCCCTCTAGCGATGGAGAAAAGCGTTCACGCAATGGCGTGGGTGCCCGGCCGGTTTGAAAAAATTCTCTCTCCGCGTGGATGGTTCGCGATCGTTGATTATGCTCACACGCCGGATGCGTTAGAAAAATGCCTTACGACAATCCGGGAAGTATTGCCTGCGAAAGGCTCACACAAGATCATCACCGTTTTTGGGGCCGGGGGCGACAGGGACAAAACGAAGCGTCCCATTATGGGTAAAGTTGCTGACACTCTGAGCGACGTCGTTTTCGTGACATCGGATAACCCTCGTACAGAAGAACCGAATGCAATCATCGATCAAGTGCTTGCCGGAATCAGCCGCAGAGAGAATCTGTTCGTCGAACCGGACCGGCGTCGAGCCATCGCCGGCGCGATCTCGATGGCTAACAAGGGAGACGTCGTCCTGATCGCGGGAAAAGGACACGAAGATTACCAGATTATTGGAACGGTGAAACACCACTTCAGCGACCGGGAGGTCGTCCAAGAATTCATGGCGGTTCACAAGGGATGAAACTATCACTCGCAGATCTCTCGCGGCTCCATTCCGTAGAAATCAACAACGCCGGCGCGATGAAGAAGAAAACGATCACCGGAGTATCGACGGATTCGAGGACGATCAAGCCGGGAAATCTCTTTGTCGCGTTGCGGGGAGAGAAATTTGACGGGCACCAATTCGTTGACGATGTAAGCGCCCGGGGGGCTCTTGCAGTTGTGGTTGATGCGGTTTGGAAAAAGGAAAACGCGGAGTTGATGAATCGGCTGAGGAATACGGTGGTTGTTGTTCCCGACACGACGAAAGCATTTGGCGAACTCGCACGTGGATACCGAAAAAAGTTCTCAATTCCCTTCTTGGTTGTCGGCGGCAGTAACGGAAAGACTAGTACAAAAGAAATGATCAGTGCCGTTCTCAGGATGAAGTATGCGGTCTTAAGCACCGAGGGAAATCTCAACAACCATATCGGAGTCCCTCATATGCTCTTCCGTCTCATGCCGAAACATGACATTGCCGTCCTTGAAGTGGGGACGAATCACTTCGGCGAACTAGATCTCTTGTGTGATATCGCTGCGCCGACTCACGTACTCATTACAAACATCGGCAGAGAACATCTCGAATACTTCGGAGACGAGGATGGTGTGGCGAAAGAGGAGACAAAACTGTACGGTGCGGTGAGGACCAAAGGCTTTGCTTTTGTCAATCTTGATGACGCGCGGCTCGCGAAAGCCGGCAAGAAAGTGCGCCATAAACTTACGTACGGAATGAGCAAGAAAGCCGATGTACGTGCAATGCGTGTCATGACGAACGAGCAGGGTTGCCCTGAGTTTGAAATTTCGGTGAACGGGAAGACAAACTTCGTTCGGCTATCGGCTGCAGGTCTGCACAACGCTACAAATGCAACGGCCGCCGCTGCCGTGGGATTTAAGTTCAAAGTTCCCCCAAAAAAAATTATCTCCGCGTTGGAGAAGTATGCAGGAGTCTCTAAGCGGATGGAAATAATCAGGCGTAACGATCTAACGATTCTTAACGATACGTATAATGCGAACCCGGATTCAGTCATCGCAGCGCTCAAGACGCTGCGGTCGATGACCGTCAAGGGGAAAAAGATCGTCGTGCTGGCCGACATGCTCGAGCTGGGGGAGAAGGCGGAACATGAACACGCCAAGATCGGCCTGGCGGTTTCCGACATGGAGTTCGAATTTTTATTGACCTTCGGACCGCTCTCACGGTTCACTCACGAAGCTTCGAAGCTCGCATTCGCAGAGCATTTTGACGCGAAAACCGACTTGATCGGAGCTCTGAAAGGTCAGCTTACTCCGGGAGACGCGGTGCTCGTTAAGGGCTCGCGAGGAATGAAAATGGAAGAGGTGGTTGAAAAGATTTGAATGATCGTACATGACGGCGACTCAGGGATGCGCCGCCAGTTTCCGAAATAGAAGAATACTTTAGTCCGATGCTCTACTATCTTCTCAATTTGCTAGAAAGACTTTACCATCCTCCCGGCTTTGGTGTGGTACATTACCTCACCTTCCGATCTGCCGCGGCTGCCGTCACGGCACTCGTGATCAGTTTCTGGATCGGTCCGAAGATCATCGGGATCTTGAGGAAGCATCAGATCGGGGAGGCTGCTAAACTGGAGGCGCCGAAAAGCCATCTTAGCAAAGCCGGCACCCCGACAATGGGCGGCCTCATCGTTCTCGGATCCGTTCTGATCCCGACTCTGTTATGGGGAGATCTTAAAAACATGTATGTGCTGTTGATCATCTTCGTGACGAGCGGTCTCGGCGTCGTAGGGTTTCTGGATGACTACCTGAAAGTTGTCAAAAGGAAACCGAAAGGTCTCATTGGATGGTATAAGATCATCGGCCAATTTACCGTGGGACTTGTGCTCGGCTCCGCTCTCTATTTTTCGCCCGACTTAAAGGCGATCGGCGCGAATACGATTACGACGTTGCCATTTTTTAAGAACCTGAACTTCAATTTCTTCTTCATGTACATTCCGGTTGTCGTGTTCATCATCGTTGCAACATCGAACG
>CAYYHS010000161.1:646-6223 GCA_964471785.1 uncultured Chitinophagaceae bacterium | reverse complement strand
GAGAAACGGCAATTCAAAATCCTGCCGGTCGTCCCCCGGCGGATGGGTGAACTTGCCTCCAAGGGGTACATCGATGCAGGCATCTTTTCTCTGATGGATTATTTTGCCCAAGACAAAGATCTTGAGTTGATGAATTATTGCATCGCGACGCGGGATCAGGTGAAAAGCGTTATGCTCTTTTCGAAGGAAGGCTGGGGCGACCTCGAAGGAAAAAGCATTGGCGTTACCGACGACACAGCGACGTCGATCCGCCTTCTGCAAGTTCTCCTCCTGAAGAAGCACGGGGTTCATGCCACGTTTGCCAGGTTACATTCGGGCGTCAACGACTACAGTTCGTTCGATGCGGTACTCCTCATTGGCGATGAGGCGCTGCAACGAAATAAGTACGGACTCCCGGGGTTCGAACTCGTCTTCGACCTTGCCCGAGAATGGTACGAGTGGCAGAAGCTTCCGTTCGTTTTCGCAGTCTGGGCGGTCAAGAAATCACTCTCTGCGGAGAAAAAATCGGAATTACAGATCTTACTGGATACCGCCCTCGACAGAAACGAAGCGAGGCTCAACCTTGTCGGTGCGCTTCACGGGAAGCACATCGGCTTGACGCCGGCAGAAACGCAGGAGTATCTAGAAGGATTCAACTACCGGCTAGGGGAGCGCGAAAGAACAGCGATGGATGTGTTTCGAAAGCTGTACGAAGAGATCGAAGTCTCAACTCAACTTGGATGACAACTCCACACTCTGATCATGGATGCAGCATTAGCAGCTAAAATTAGGGAATTGATTCAGCAGGGAGACAAACTGGTCCCCGAGGGAGGTCTCGAGTTCTCCGGGTACAATGCAAAATTGCAAAGCCAGTATCTCCTTTGGAGAAAGAACTGCCTCGACGCACTTGCAAAATGCGGCGAGAAGGGGGCCGCTCTCCGCGCGCAAGTGGCAAACGACGAGAACGGTGCGTACTTCTATCAGTCCTCTGCCCAAAAGGTCGCCGACGCACTTAAAGATGCCTTGAAACTGGCCGAGACTTCTCTGCCGGCACATGCAGAACCCGCAGCGGTCAAAGCGCAAGCGGAACCACCGGCGGCCAAAACACCCGCGGAAGTCGAGAAGCCAAAAGCTGCAGACGTTCCCAAACCTGGAGCGACAAAACCGTCGCCGCCGGCGAGCAATCGGGTCTTCATTGTCTCTTCAGCGAATAACCCGCTGCTCCAGCAGCTCGTTGCATTCCTCAAAGAGCTCAGCATCGAAGCGTCTGTCTATCAACGGACCGGCGGCGGAAGCGACGCACTCCTCACAAGTTTTGACAAACAACCGCCGACGCACTACGCGTTCTATCTCGTGGCGGCGGATGATATTCCGAGCGCGATGTTCGAGATGGGGTATCTTGTCGGAAAAATAGGATCGAACCGGGTTTGCTGCATTTATACAAAAGATAGTCAGGTGCCGAAAAATATTCCGGGGGTGCAAAAGAAGGAAATTGTGGTGAAGCTGGAAGAAATTAGCTTCAGCCTCATCAAGGAATTGAAGGCGGCAGGGTACTCAGTATCAATATAACGGGTGAAGTTGGAATGCAATCGGTACTCTACTCAAAAATACGAAACGGCGAGCGGATTTCAGAGAGCGAAGGGCTCTTCCTCCTCCGGAACGCTGAGCTCCTCGACCTGGCTGATCTGGCAAACAACATTCGCTTCAACAAGAACCCAGGTTCGCAAATAACCTTTGTCGTCGACACCAACCCCAATTATACCAATGTCTGCAACGTCGATTGCATCTTCTGCGCATTCTACCGACATCCGGGCGAGCAAGGTGAATACACATACAGCATCGACCATATGCTCCGCAACCTCAAGGACGCAGCCGCCAAAGGTGTTACAACCGCGCTGCTGCAGGGGGGCGTTAACCCGGCAATTCCCTTCGATTATTATCTTGAGTTAGTGCGCCGCACCATCGCCGAGGTGCCCGGAATTTACCCCCACTTTTTCTCGACCTCCGAAGTCATCGGGATGTCGCGCGTAGCAAACCTTCCCATCGATGAAGTGCTGAGACAACTTTGGAACGCGGGACTTCGCTCGCTCCCCGGCGGGGGGGCCGAGATTCTCTCGGACCGGGTGAAGAAAAAAATTAGCAACAAGAAGGGAACGTCGGAGGATTGGCTCAGCGTAATGCGGGAAGCCCATAAGATTGGCTATAAATCGACGGCGACAATGATGTACGGCCACCTTGAGACGGACGAAGATATTCTCACACATCTGGAGAGCATTCGACGTCTGCAGGACGAGCACCAGGGATTTACGGCGTTCGTGCCGTGGAGCTTCAAGCCGGGGAACACTCCTCTCGAAAAGATTATCCCTCATTACGCGACCCCTACGCGCTATTTGCAGATGATCGCTTTTTCGAGAATCTATCTCGACAATTTTCCTCACATCCAGGGTTCGTGGTTCTCCGAAGGGAAAAAAACCGGACAGATTGCCCTCCACTTTGGTGCCGACGATTTCGGCGGAACGCTCCTCGAAGAGAATGTTCACGCGGCGGCGAACTTTGTAAACAAAACGAACACCGAGGAGTGCATCCAGCTAATTCACGAATCGGGGTTTGACGCAGCGCAGAGGGGAACTCTTTACGACATCAAGAAAGTCTTCCCCAGATCAAAAGCTGCGTAGCGGGATCTTCTTCTCTCCATCCCCCTTCCCTCATCCCCTTTTTCCCTCACACGCTCTCGGTCATTAACCTTCTCGATATGTCCTTTAGCGAAGTCCAGCTTTCCATCAATTCCGGCAGATATTCGGACGAGGTGACAAACGTCCAGAGGTAGGCGACGATTGAATAGATGCTCCCCGTGCTGAAGTCGTCCAGATCGATAGCGATGTAGAGGACAACAAGAAAAATCCCGAGAAGGAAAACCCTCATCGCACCGAAGTTGAACGCTCCCCAATTAGCGATTTTTTGTTCAGCTTTTGATTGTCTTGTGTAGTAAGCCCGCACCTTTTCGGGATCTTTGCTGGAAAACACATCATAGGCATCTTCCCTGGTGTCGTGCAGGTCTTTTTGGATTGTAAGCACGCGCTTGTTGTAAATCCGCGATATGAGAAGGAGCGGAAGGACGATGAAGACGCATGCGAAGGCGATTCTCCAGTCGAAAAACATAAGCGCAAAGACCGCGCCGCCGATAGAAATTGTTTGTTCGATGATATCCGGAACGCGGTACTGCGCGAAAGTAATAAATTCGCGCGACAGCTCCGCCCGAGCGGCGGTTTTGGAAACGGAGTCTCCCCTCTCCTTCGCTGATATCGCCACGTCGGTTGCAATCTCCGTGAACATCCTCAGAAATATTCTTGGGTCGAGGGCCCGGCGAAGCGCGCCGACTCCTGAGTTGAGGAGAAAAACGGAGATCCAGATGGCCAACGGAAGTATGACTGTTGCAGTGACGGGCAAGGCTGCCTTCTCGATGAGGGCATCGATGACGTTGCCGAAGAGCGAAGGCTCCGCTATCCACGCGACGTTTTCAATAACCACCAGGAGCGTGGCGATGATGATCCCCTTACTGAACCTTCGGAATAACTCGCCCAGGCGCATGTGTTCTCGTTAGCACTGCAATTTAAAAAAGTTGGATCTCCGCTACAGGAGGGATGAGTCCTTTTTGTCCGGAAAGCGTGAAGAGACGTTCGAGTGCTCTTTTCCCTTTTTCGCCCATATCGATCGTCAACTCGCTCACATACATCTTCACGAATTGCTCTCCGAGTTGCTGGTTGATGCCTCTCCCCCATTGAAGGGCATACTGAATGGAGTCGTGTTGGTGTGTGTATCCGTAGTGAATAGACTGCTTCAGGCCGTAGGATAATTTTCGCGCCATTTCTTCCCCTAAATCTTTCCTGACAACATCGAGACCTAGCGGCAATGGGAGTCCGCCGGACTCTCTTTGCCACGACTCGCCGAAATCCAGAATCTTGTTAAATCCCTCTGCCGTGTAGGTAAGCTGCCCCTCGTGGATAAGCAGCCCGGCGTCGAACTCACCATTCGAAACTCTCTCCATGATCTGATCGAACGGTATGTCGACGTTTTCAATTCCTTGTGTGAACGTTTTAAATATCAATGTCGCCGTGGTGAGTTTCCCGGGAGTCGCTACTCTCTTCCCTTTGAGCTCCCCAAGCGTCTTGAATTTTTTCGAAACGATCACCGGGCCATACCCTTCACCCATGCTCGCCCCGGTCGCCATGATCCAATATTTGTCCGAGACATAAGGATAGGCATGAGCCGATATCGCTGTGACTTCGAGTTCCGCCTTCATTGCACGGACGTTGAGTGATTGAATATCTTCGAGCATGTGCTCGATGTGAATCCCTTCGAGCTTCACTTTCCCGCTCGACAATCCATAAAACATGAATGCGTCATCGGGGTCCGGACTATGTCCAACCCGAATTACTCTATCGGCCATTGCAGATGATTCCTCTCACTGGATAATCGGTCGTACGTTATTTTTCGCCGCAGTAGACTGTGACGATGCCAAACGTCAGTATCCGTTGGGTGATGGATGAAAAGCCGGCTTCATGCAGAATGCTGACGAACTCTTCGCCGTCCGGAAACGCCATCACGGTATCGGGAAGATATTGGTATGCCTCCCTCTCTTTCGAAATCAGCCTTCCAACAAAAGGAAGAATATTCCGGAAGTAAACAAAATAGATTTGTCGGAACGGGAATGTCCGCGGCTTTGAAAATTCAAGCACAACGATCTTCCCCTTCTTCTTGAGAACTCGATGCATCTCCGAGAGCCCTGCCGTTAAGTTCTCAAAATTTCGTGCGCCAAAGGCGACAATCGTTGCATCGAATTCGCCCTCTGCGAACTGCAGGTGCTCAGCCTCCCCCTCCTGGAGATGGATGATCTCCGAAGCTTTCTTTGCTTCGACCTTCCGCCTCCCCACGTCAAGCATTGGCGTCGAGATATCGACACCGATAACTTTGCTGGGGTTTAAGCGGAGCGATGCGATTGCAAGATCGGCGGTCCCGGTGGCAACATCGAGAATCCTTTTGGGCGCGGACGGCTCGAGCACATCGATGGCAACGCGCCGCCAATAGAAATCGATCCCCCCGCTGAGAAGATGATTGAGGAGATCGTAGCGATAGGCAATAGAATCGAATAATTGGCGGACGTACTGTTTTTGCATCGAAGCATGTGATCGAGATTCGGATAAGAAGATACGAAAAAGAGAGCGAGTTACCAAGGAGAAACACTCATCCCAATGGATTCGCTCTTAAATGGAGGGCTGCGAAGGATTCACTCTGTTGATTATGACCAGAGAACTCGGAGTAGTTCCGGTCCTGCAGCAGCAAGGCAGGTCGGACAAATTGAAACGCGGATTGTAAAGAACATGCGAATGGTGATCATTTCTTGTGACAGGCTGGATATGGTATGTGGCGGGTCACCGATCAAAGGTGCAAGTGTCAAGGATATGGAGAAGCTGTCCAGGCCGCGCATCTATTGTCTCGAGCTTCGCCTTGTCTCCCTCGATCGTGAGGAAAGCTATGCAAGGGAAAGATTTTCCAGCCGGTGTGAACTCAGTCTTCGCGCTTTCAGGCGTAGGGTCTTTG
>CAYYHS010000161.1:0-636 GCA_964471785.1 uncultured Chitinophagaceae bacterium | reverse complement strand
GATATGGACAATGCCGTCCTTTTCATCGACCGTTCCGTCGGGTCGCAGAGGCTTTGTCCTGAGATAAATATGTGCATGCCCGTTGACTATGAACTTGCAGTGATGCTGATAGAGCGCTTCGACCCACGGCATACAGGTCTCGGCATAGCTTTCCTTGTAGGATAAATCTCCGTACGTCGGATTGTGCCAGGCCGCGATGATCCAATCATTCTCGGGAATCGTAGCGAGGAGGCTGTCAAGCCAGTGCTCCATGACTTCTTTGCTCGTCGCGTACCCGTCGCAACAAATGAGATCGACATTGCCGGAATGGTATGAGTAGAAATGTGTCGTACCGTCTGCCGAATTAACCGGCAGTACCCCTGCGGTATACTTGTCGAAATTCTTTCTGCCGGAGATGCTCTTGAACTCATGATTGCTTGTCGTCATGAAAAATTTTCCGTGCACAAAAATGCTGTCTACGCCGGCGTAATGCAAAGTCCGCTGCCAGGAAGAATCGCTTCCGTCATGGGTGAAGTCTCCCGTGTGAATCTGGAAGTCCCAGTCCGTGATCTTGTAGAGCAAGATGTGGGCAATATCCGAGCAGGCATTATCCATGTTTTCCCTCGAGTCTCCCCAGAGGGCTATTTTTATTTTTTG
>CAYYHS010000160.1:0-6233 GCA_964471785.1 uncultured Chitinophagaceae bacterium | reverse complement strand
CCCGCTTCTTCCAATCCTTTCAGCCTTAGCTGTTCCAGCTTCTCCTTGCTGTAGGCAACTTTCATAATCGTGATGAACAAAACAGGAACGATAAAGATCGCGAGCATTGTGGCTGATAACATTCCTCCTAACACGGTCCACCCGATCGTCGAACGCGCCTGGGCACCAGCTCCTGTGGCAAATGCGAGCGGAGAAACGCCAAAGATAAAGGCCATCGACGTCATGAGAATCGGGCGAAGACGGAGCTTCACCGCCTCGATTGTGGCTTCGTTCATCGGCATCCCCCGGTCGACACGCTCTTTGGCGAACTCGACGATAAGAATGGCGTTCTTGGCGGCGAGTCCGATGAGCGTGATCAAACCTATCTGTGCGTAGACGTTATTGCTGAGAGACGGGATGAACGTCAATGTCAGTATTGCACCGAACGCACCGATCGGAACTGCCAGCAAGACAGCAAACGGCACGGACCAACTTTCGTATAATGCGGTGAGAAAGAGAAAAACAAAAAGCATCGACGTGGCAAAAATTGAGACTGTGCTGCTCCCCGCATTAATCTCTTCGCGAGAGAGTCCGGAAAACTCGTAGCCGTAATCGGGTGGAAGCACTTTCGCTGCGACTTCGCGCAGGGCTTGTATCGCTTGCCCGCTGCTGTATCCGGGGGCTGCGCCTCCGTTGATTTCCGCAGTGCGAAACAGGTTGTAGTGGGTTATGAGCGGCGCGCTCTCAACGACTTTATACGTCGTTAGCGTACTAAGGGGAATCATATCGCCCATCGAATTCTTTACGTAATACTTTGCCAGGTTCTGTATGTCGGTGCGATAGGACGTGTCCGCCTGGGCTACGACGTGGAAATTCCTCCCGTAAATGGTGAAGTCGTTGACGTAGCGGCTACCCAGATACGTTTGGATCGTACCATAAACGTCGGAGATCGAAACTCCCAGCTGCTTGCATTTTTCACGGTCGACATCGAGTTGGAATCCTGGAGTCCGGGCGGTGAAAAACGAAAAGACCCGGCTCAATTCAGGCCGCCGATTCGCTTCCGCAACGAAGGTCTGAACTTGATTTTCAAACTGCTTAATGTCATCCGTGCTTTCGTGTTGTTCCAGCTCGAACGAGAACCCTCCCGTCTGCCCAAGGCCGGGTATCGCCGGCGGAGAGACTACCACGACATTCGCACCGTTGATTGCTCCAATCTTTTGTTGAAGTGTGGCAATCAGGGATCTGAGCTGCAACGATTTGTCCGTCCTCTCGTCCCACGGTTTCAATTGCACAAAAATGGTTCCGCTGTTGGACTTCGTCGCAAAGGTTATAGCATTTAATCCCCCCAACGCTGCAAAGTGACCGATCCCCGGCACTGTCTTCAAGGTCTCCATCATGGTGTGGAGTACTTCCAAACTTCTTGCAGTGGACGACGCCTCTGGAAGCTCAAAAGTGATATAGACACGTCCTTCGTCCTCAGTCGGGATGAAGCCCGTGGGCTTGCTTTCGAACAATAACGCAGTTCCTACGTAGAGACAGATCAATAAGACGATGATAAGCGGAGCTTTCTCGATGCATTTTTTTACGCCGACAGAATACGATCCGGTCGTCCGCGCAAACCAGCCGTTGAACCGGTAAAAGAACTTGTTGAGGCCTCTGGACTCCGTATCGATTTTTGTCGGCTTGAGAAAGAGAGAACAGAGGGCCGGTGTCAGAGAGAGGGCCACAAATGCCGAAATGAGGACAGAAATCGCGATCGTTATTGCGAACTGCTGGTACAGTCTTCCAACGATGCCGGGCATGAAACCAACCGGAACAAAAACCGCCGCGAGGATGAGCGCTATTGCTATTACTGGGCCGGAAATGTCTTTCATTGCCTTGAGTGTGGCCTCTTTCGCCGTCAGTTTCTCATGGTCGATGTAGTGCTGGACAGCTTCAACGACGATGATGGCGTCGTCAACAACAATGCCGATCGCAAGCACAAACCCAAACATTGTCAGGGTGTTGATCGTAAACCCGAGAGGCAGAAAAAGGGCGAATGTACCGATAATCGAGACCGGAATAGCGAGAACCGGAATCAATGTTGCGCGCCAGCTCTGGAGAAAAAGGAAGACGACAAGAACGACAAGACCCAACGCCTCGAGGAGCGTTAATACGACCTCGTTGATCGATACCTTCACCACGGACACCGATTCGAACGGCACAACGTAGTCAACATCTTTCGGGAAGGACTTCTTCAGCTCGTCCATCGTGGAGTAGATACCCTTCGCTACCTCTAGGGCATTGCTGCCCGGAGCCTGGTAAACGAGCAGGTACGAGGCTCTCCTCCCATCGACGTAAGAATTGCTCGAGTAACTGAATTTGCCGAGCTGAACGCGCGCCACATCTCGCAGGTGAACCGCCGATCCTTCACGCGGGTTAGCCCGTACGATAATATCGCGGAATTGTTCCTCGGTGCTTAAACGGCTGTTGGTGAAGACTGAGTACTCGAACGCCTGATCGTTCGGCTGCGGCGGTGCTCCGACCGAACCCGCCGCGATCTGGAGGTTTTGTTCCGATAGAGCGTTCACTGCATCGTTGGCGGTGAGACCAAGCTGGGCGAGTTTGTCGGGTTCCAGCCAGATGCGCATGCTGAAATCGTCGGCGCGGGTAAAAACGTCGCCCACGCCGTTCACGCGAAGCAATGCATCGCGCACGAAAATATTGGTGTAGTTGTCGAGAAATGTCACCCCATGAGTGCCGTTTGGCGCATAGATCGCCACCAGGAGCAGGATGCTGGGATTTCTTTTTCTTGTAGTGATGCCAAGGCGCTTGACATCATCCGGAAGTTGCGGCGTCGCAATCCCGACTCTGTTTTGAATGTCGAGAGCCGCGATATTCGGGTCCGTGCCGACGTTCAACGTAACGCTTATTGTGCTGCGGCCGTCGCTCGTACTGTTCCCCTGCATGTACGCCATCCCCGGCGTACCATTAACCTGGGACTCGATCGGGGTCGTGACAGTTTGCTCGACCGTCTGTGCGTCGGCGCCGTTGTAAATGCCGCTGATCTGTACGGTCGGAGGAGTAATGTCCGGGTACTGGCTGATCGGAAGTTTAAGAATCGCCAGTACGCCGTTCAATACGATCACAATCGAGATAACGATCGCCGTCACCGGCCGCTTGATAAAGAGTTCTGCAATCATCTATTTTTTCGTGGGTGATGGTCCAAGGATTCGCTTCAAGTAATTTCAAATACTCTCAGGACGTTCATCCTTATCCCGCCGCTCTTTGGCGGGAGAACGATCCGTGCAACTATAGTTGACATGACTTATCGTCATCGGGGTTTTAAACACATGATTCATCTTTTTAGAAGAACTTTCAGGGATCTTCTTCTGACTACTTCCCCTGTGCTGCTTGTGGCCCCGGACCTGTCCCCGCGACAACGAGAACGACCGGAGAGTTATCCCGGAGCTTCTGTACTCCTTCTGCTACAATTTGATCGGCAAGCTGCAGTCCATCCTTCACGATCACCATCTCGCGGATCCTCATGCCGAGCGAAACCTTCCGTTGAGAGACCTTGCCGTTTGCCACAACGTAGACAAAATACTCTCCCATCTGTTCTACCACCGCTTTGTAGGGAATTAACAAACTCTCAGTCGAGCTGGTTGCCTGGACACGAAGATTGCACGTGAGACCTGCGCGCAATATATTTTTGGCGTTGGGAAAAAAGACCCGTATTCGTATGGTCCCGGTCTGAGGATCCACCGATCGATCCATAACGTTGAGATACCCGGGGAGGGGGTAGAGACTCTGGTCCGGCAGAACGATCGTGAAGGTCGAATCCTGTTCCTTCTCGCTCTTCTGAAGCAGTTGAGCAAACCGGCTGATCTGTTTTTCATCCACGGCACAGTCGACCGCCATCGGATCGTCGGATGAAAGGGTATTCAACAGTGTTTGCCCCGCCGTCACAGATGAACCGAGTTTCACAAGCGAGATGCCGATCGTGCCGTCGAACGGAGCTGTGATGACAGAGTAGCGAAGGTTCGTCTGCACATTCTTCACATTCGCTTCAACCGCTTCCACCTGCATTTTGGCCGATTCAAGGTCAGACTGCGAGTGTTCCAAAGTTTGTCGCGCCACAGCGTCGCGCTTCGCGAGGTCGCGGTACCTGTCGGCGTCCTGGCTGGCCTTTGCAAGATTGGCCTTCGCTACCATCAGGTTTGCAAGAGCCTGATCATAGGCAGCCTTGTATTGCTGCTGGTCGATCGCATAGAGTTTTATTCCTTTGCTGATATGCGCCCCATCTTTGAAATAGATGTCGGTGACATAACCCGATACCTCTGGCCGAATCTCTACCTGGTTGACCGGCGTGACCGTTGCCGGGTATTCATCATAGTATGTAGCATTGCCGCGTTTCACTTCGTACGTCGTTACGGGAACGGCGGGCGGAGCTTTTTGCTCGGCCCCCTTGTTCACGCTGCAAGCAGAGAGAACCAACGATAGCGCGATCAAGCATGCCGATATGATCAGAATTTTGGCGGACAAGGCTGAAGGTCTTTCAGTGAAAATCCGGTTATCGATACTGTGTATTGTGTTTGTCATGTGATACCCTTTCTTCGCGCTTTCAATTATTGATACAGCAAAGTACCGAGGGCTTTCTGAACATCCAGCTTGCTGCTGAGCACCTCGTAGAGAGCATTTGTATGATTGATCTGTGCCGACCGCAAATCGGTTTCGGCAGTAATCACTTCAAGATAAGTTTTGGTGCCGGCCTTGTACTGGAGTTGAATTGTCTCGTAAACATCTTTTGCCAATTCGACATTTTCTTTGAGAACGTGGTAATTATTGAGGTCGCTTTTGTAGCTCGCCAGTGCCCGCACATATTCTTCGTTGACAGAATTCTTGAGCGAGAGGAAATCGTAGTCGAACTGCTCCAATTCCAGTTCTGCCTGTTTAATTTGCTGCCATCGCTTCCCCCCTTCGAAAATCGGGAGAGAGAGTTGCAGGTTGACGAATGAACTGGGGTATCGTTGACGGTAGAGGTCGGGGTAACCGCCGCTCATATAACTGATACTGTAATTGCCCGAGAGTGTCAGCGACGGAAGAAAGCTCCATTTTGAGTAAGAAAGGTTCGCTTCCTGCAATCGCTTTTCGGTTTCAAGCAATTGAAACTCAACTCTCTTTTCATACTGGACATTCTGTGTTGTGTCCATCAGCGATTCTCGTTCTATCTGCCCCATATCGGGCGACAACGTCAGTCGGAAATCCGGAGGGTAGCCCATCTGTTCTTTAAGAAATGCGTAACGTGCTTTCAGCGACTCTTCCGCCTCTCTCCGTTCAGCGCTTGCATTGTTCAGCGAGATTGTTGCCCTCTTGTAATCAGTCTTGTCCGTGATCCCTCCCTTGTATTGATCAAACGCATCCTGCAAGCTTCGTCGAAGGCGAACGATATCTTCATCCAGCACTTCGATTTGCTTCAGCGTAACCAACACCGCGTAGAATGCCTTGCTCACTCCAACCGCGACGTCGATTTTTTGTTCGGCCGTTTGCTGGGTCATGCGCCTTCGGACATCGCTCGCTGTACTGCTTGCCAGTAAAACATCTCTATTAAAAAGCGTCTGGGACAGCGAAAGTTGTCCCCCCGAGGTATTCGTCAAACCGATCGGGACGACCACTCCCCCTGCAACCGACACAGGCAGTTGCGGGTCGTGCTGGATGTACGAGGAGAAGTTCAACTGAGGGTACCAATCCGCAATCCGGCTGCTGATCGCCCGATCCACAATTTCTTCTTCAAGAAGAGATTTCTTAACAGAGGGCTGATGCGAGAGAGCATAGCGAACGCAGTTCTGGAGAAAGACATTCCCCGTCAGCGAGTCCTTCTGAGAAGGGGTTTGAGAAAAAGCCTCCCCAGCAAAGCATAGCAGTGCAAGAACCAATGTGATTCTCCCCCGCCCGACCGTCATAGTCAACATTTTTGATACCGCGATAGAATCATTCATCCTAGATTTCATGTTCGAACGTACTTGACAAGATTGTGCAAATCCTTCTCTTTGGAAGAGATTTGCGGCCTCAGAGAACGACGTAGCCCCAGCGCAGGCACCGGATTCTCTGCTGATCTTCTTCTGTGGTTATAGCAATTTGGCGATACTTCTACGGGGCGGAGGGACAAAACCGGCAAATTTCAGCTCTTTATACTATAAAGATGTGAAAACCACAATGAAATAACAACGGATTTGGGGTAATAGTTTCAAGATTGGGGTAAATGGACTGAGAGA
>CAYYHS010000159.1:0-6241 GCA_964471785.1 uncultured Chitinophagaceae bacterium | reverse complement strand
TATCTCGTTTATGGACGCACTCGGGAATGCGACTCATACCGTCATGTCGGTAGACGTAAAGGGGGGAAGCGTCGTTGTGCTCGGTTGCGGTGTTCAGGGTCTTATGGCAACCGCGGTGGCAAAATACGCGGGAGCTCGAAAAATATTCGTGACGGATGCTTCGCATGGCGAGTTCTCGCACGAAAAGCTCGACTCAAAACGATTCCGGATGGCCCGCCTCTACGGGGCGACCGACTGTTTCGACATGGCAATCCCGGGTGAACGAGATCGTTTTCATTCCGTCATCATGGAACAAACGGACAAGACTGGCGTCGACGCGGTGTTTGAAATGTCTGGAAGCTACAAAGCGTACGAAGATGCGTTTAAAGCGATCCGAATGGGAGGAACATTCTCCTTGTTAGGCCTGCCGACCGGAACGATGCCTGTCGATTTTGCCGGCGATGTCATTTTCAAGGGCGTCACCATTAAAGGGATCATTGGCCGCCGGGTGTTCGAAACCTGGAATCAGATGGAAACTATTCTTAAAGCGGGGTTAGCTAAAAACTTTCTGACAACCGGGTTCATCACGCATGAGTTCTCATTGGACCGCTACGAGGACGCATTCGAAGCAATCCGCCGCGGCGATGCATTCAAAGTCTTGTTGAAACCATAAACAAATCAGTCCGGGGCCTTACGCCATGAACTACATTGAACTTGTCACCTCCGAGCTCTCTCGCATCCGCGAGGCGAACACATTTAAGCATGAGACGCCGCTCGAATCGGCGCAAGCCGGGGTGGTGACGGTCAGGGGGAAAAAAGTCGTGATGATGGCATCCAACAATTATCTTGGAATGTCGAATCACCCGGTTGTTCGCAAGGCGGCCATTGATGGAATCAAAGAGTACGGCTACGGAGTTGCCTCGGTTCGGTTCATCTGCGGCACACAGACGATCCATCTGGACCTTGAGAAGAGAATCTCAAAATTCCTCGGCGCCGAAGACACGATCCTCTTTTCCTCCTGCTTTGCTGCCAACGAGGGCTTTTTCGCGAGCCTGGTGAACGAGAAATTGGGGATCGAGAACTACCGGGATGTCATTTACACTGACAAACTAAACCACGCGAGCATCATCGACGGGATGCGCCTCTGCAAGCCGGAAACGACCGAGAAGAAAATCTACAATCACGCGGATGTTGCTCACCTCGAGCAGTTGCTCCGCGAGGACGATGACAAGGGATACCGGCTTCGCATCGTCGCGAGCGATGGTGTCTTCAGCATGGAAGGCGACCTCGCGCCGGTCGACAAACTTGTTGAAGTTGCCCACAGACACGGTGCGATATTATTTGTCGACGACTCGCATGCGATTGGCGTTTGCGGTAAAACCGGCAGAGGAACCCCCGAGCGTTTCGGGGTTGTAGGCCAGGTGGATGTAATTTCGGGGACTCTGGGCAAGGCGATCGGAGGAGCTGCGGGGGGATATCTTAGCGGCAGGAGGGAACTCATTTCGTATCTGCGTCAAAAATCCCGCCCCTACACTTTTTCGAATTCCCTCCCTCCGGCAATTGTCTGCGCATGCTCGGCGGCCTTCCGGTTGCTTGCGAAGGACAAATCGATTGTCCGGCGTCTCCACGAAAACACATCCTACTTCCGGAAAGAGATCAAGGAATTAGGATTCAGGATTCTCGAAGGAGATCATCCTATCGTACCGATCATGCTCGGGGAGGCCTCGCTTGCCCAGGAAATGAGCGCTGAAATGTTGAAGGCAGGAGTTTACATCAAAGGACTCTGGTTCCCGGTCGTTCCCAAGGGAGAGGCCCGGCTGCGAGCCCAGGTCTCAGCTGCTTTGTCAAGAAAAGATCTCGACCGTGCCCTTGAAGCCTTTGAGCTTGTCGGAAAGAAAATGAAAGTGATTTGATCCGCCAACTCTCCATTAGAAGCGGACTCATCGCGTGGACAACGAGAACGGAAAAATGTTCTCACATTTGACCCTCAACATCGGCGCCCATGTCTCAACCTCAACCTCAATCTCAGCCCAAACCCCGTTACGTCTACATCGACCTCCTTCGGGGCTGGGCAGTATTCGTCATGATCGAGGTGCACGTCACGAATACTTTCATACGGCCTCAGATACGTTTGGAACCGTGGTTTGACTATCTTAATTTCATCAATGGTCTTGTTGCCCCCTCGTTCCTTTTTGTGGCCGGCTATGCTTTCGCGATTGTCGCGGATAGAAAATGGAACGACTATCTCTCATTCAGTCCGGTCTTCTGGAAGCAAGTCGGACGAATCCTGCAGATCTGGGCGATCGGTTATGCGTTACACCTGCCATTCTTTTCATTCCACAAACTCGCCTTCTTGATAGGATGGGATGAATGGAGCTCGTTCTGGCCGGTCGATGTTCTTCAATGCATTGCCGTGTCGCTCCTCCTCATGCTGCTGCTGGTCGTTGCCGCCCGCACGCAACGTCTCTATTTTGCCTTGCTCTGCCTTTTTGCGGCCCTCGTCGCATTTGCGACACCCGTCGTTTCGACCTTAAACGTCGACAAGTGGCTGTCGCTCCCTTTTTCAAGTTACATAAATACACTCCACGGTTCTCTCTTCCCCCTATTTCCATGGATGAGCTTTCTATTGTTCGGAGGGGTGGCAGGTCAACTCTTTGTATTTTCTAAGAACAGAATTCCGGACCACGTCTTCTTCAAATACGTCTTCTCCGGCGGGATTGGCCTTATCGTCTTTTCAATCCTAGCGAGAACGCTGCCATTGACTGTTTATCCACCCCACGATTTCTGGGTTGCAAGTCCTGAGTTCCTTTTTATCAGGCTAGGAATCGTTTTGATGATTCTCTCGTCTCTCTGGTTGTGGGAACATCGTTTCAAATCTCAAAGATCTCTCGTCAGTTTGCTTGGCTCCGAATCGCTGGTGACGTACACCCTGCACTTAATTATCATCTATGGAATGATCTTCGGTGGCAATAACCTGTCATCCATCATCGGCCAACGATGTTCGGTCCTGGAAGTAGCCGGGATGTCGGCGTTGCTTATTGCGGCAATGGGAGTCACGGCGTACGTCTGGAATTCATTGAAGAAAAAGAGTATGTTATACGCGCGTGTGCTGCAGTATTCGATCCTTGGAGTGGTACTGCTGGTGTTCTTCACGAAACCGTATTAATCAGTGATCAATGAACTCCGCCGGAGGCGGATGCGCCTTTGGCGCAAATCAACAATGAACAGAGATTGTTCAACGAAAACCAAAGTAATGATGCGGTTCTTTTAGGGATTTAGAATTATGGAAATTGCGACGCTGATACTGTTGTTGGTTCTGGTGGGAATGTCAGGAATCTTTCTACTCCGAAGGAAGGGAGAGCCGCAGGAGAATAGCAGCCAATCCGCAATGATGGTGCAGCAGCAGATCGAGTCTCTTCGTAACGAAGTATCTCAAAGTTTGAAATCTGCGACCGACACAATGTTTCAGGGGATGCGGTCGACATCTGAAAGCATGAATCAGCAAATCGGCCTGGTGACGCAATCGATTCAAAAAACGACGGAGTTGGTGAACCAGCAGTTGTCGGCTCAAACTCACACGATCGGTACGCGGCTCGATACCGCCGCAAAGGTGATCGGGGATCTGCAGAAGAGCCAGGGGCAGCTGCTGCAGGCAACTGAAGAGATGAAGCAGCTCGGCGAGAGCGTTGCCCAGCTCGAGGGATTGTTGAAGGCCCCAAAATTGCGCGGCGGACTCGGCGAATTGATGCTTGAAGATCTGCTAAAGCAAGTAATTCCCGCTGAGAAGTATGCGACTCAATATCGGTTCCGCAACGGGAATACGGTCGATGCGATTGTCAAGACAGCCAACGGCATCATCCCCATCGACTCAAAATTCCCGCTGGAGAACTTTCGCAAGATGGTCGAGACGACAAATGAGGCAGAAAAGAAGGCGGCGTACAAAGTCTTCGTCAGCGACGTCAAAAAACACATCGATGCGATCTCTGAGAAATATATTGTTCCCGATGAGGGAACATTCGATTTTGCTCTGATGTATATCCCGGCCGAAAACATTTACTACGAAACGATCATCAAAAACGATAACTACGACGACGGGTCAAATATCTACAACTACGGAGTCCAACACAGAGTGTTCTCCGTATCGCCGAATACGTTTTATGCCCAGCTCCATGTGCTTGCGCTTGGATTCAAGGGGATGGAAGTTGAAAAAAGCGCGAAGGAAATTATTCAGAACCTCGCCAGATTGCAGGGGGATTTGCAGCGATTCATGGATGAGTTTGAGACGGTGGGGAAGCACCTGACTAACGCGAAGAACAAGTACGATGAGGCTGCACGAAGGCTCGACACATTTGAAGAAAAATTGAAACACTCCTCCGCAGGCGCCCTTCCGCCGGAGCCCGTTCAGGGCGAGCTCTTGTCATAATCCGAACCGTTTTCCAACAATCACCTTGGCGATGAGATGGTCGGTTGAGGGCGTCAGCCCGACTCCGACACCGCAATTGAATTCCCACTCCGGCGAGAGATTCAAATCGAGAGAGGGGAAGATCTGTTGCTCCTGTTCGCGCACCGGAGAGGGGGAAGAGATAGATCCCAGAGCCCCGTAATATTCTATGCCCCCCGTGACAACATTAGTAAAGTCGTAACTCACTTTGAGATTTGGCGAAAACTCCAGACCGCTGTTTGCATTCACCCCTTTAAGGGCAAGGTCGCATGTAGGGTTAAAGGAAACGTAGAAACCATTCCGCCCCCAATCAAGAATCGGCCTCAATTCTAACGTCCACGTGTCGGGCGAATAACTGCTTTTCTGATAGCCGACCTCAGCAGACAAACTTGCTCCCACCGGCCACTCCCACTGGGCCGGCGCCCGAACGCGAGGCCGGATATGGTCTCCAACCCATTGCCAGCCGGTACCATCCCGAGCGCTCGTGAAGAGATAGAAACCAAGTTCTGACCACGAGGAAATGCCTTGAGTGATCTCGACCGTTTCGTGCAGAGCATGGTTGGTCGGGAGTACGCCGTCTATTATTTCGCGCGAACCCTCTATCGTGTAGTTGCTGTGAAGTTCAACCATTGTAGCGCCCGGTGCAACCGTCTCAGACCCGTAGACCTGGATCTCATAGTTGTCTTGGGCGGACGATTCAACCGCGACTATACAAATTAAGAAGCAGACAACACGAACGGTTTGTTCCACTGTTTGATTATGACAAGATTGCAAGATTGCAGGATTACATATGCGTGAAACTCTGGCTCGTGATCCAATGAACGACAATCCGTGGGGGAGACAGTTTAATTGCCTATGACAGCATTCCATGGACGGATTTCCCACCGGGTCACCAGTTTGTTGATGACATAAGGGTCTTTTCGGATGAAGTCTTCGATCACCGAACTTCCCGATACTTTGAAGACGAGGAGAGCTCGATCCGCGGGATCTGCAAACGCACCTGCCAGCAGCAAATCGCCACGCTGGTTTGCCTCGCGAGCCAGGCGAAGATGTTCATCCCGAAACGCGCCTCTTCGCGTGAGATAATCCCCCACTAGGTAATAGATTAACGCGTAGTATTTCATTCACAAACCTCCAAGATTTATTTTTCGGGATCAACATCGACCACCGGCGTATCCCAATGTCCGAGAAGAATCTCGAAACGCCGTTGTTCTTCTTTTTTGTAGGTTTCCTGATCAGGATATAACTGCCGGATAAGATTCTCCTCGTCGAATCCGTCGTCGGTTACCCGGATGTTTTTCCAGACCAATGTGACTTTATAGTCCCACCTACCGTCCTCGGTGGAGTGGTAGCGCGGCTTTTCGACAGCAATCCGCAGAATCCTTCCCATCTCCATTTCTTTTTTCATGACTGGGTAGTGGTTCTTCTTGTAAAGCCGGATAAACTCGTCGGCATATCCCCATTTTGCTTTATAATAATACTCAACGGTGAAAGGTTTTTCTTTAATCGATTTGCCAGGTTCTTGACCATACGTATTTGAATGAATCGAGGCCAAAAGTGCTACGCCCACAGGAAGGACAGTTCTTAAAGCCATCCTGCAGAGCCGATACGCGGCATTGTTCATTTGCGGTCTCCTTGATGTATAAGCAGCGTGGATTAATTGTTCGGTAATCTAATGTAGAATTTTTTTATCTCCTTTTCATCCTTTATCCAATAATGGGTGCTGTTACAGTTTGATTTTTTTGAATTGCAGACCAATAGATTCCCGATAAAAACGTTCGGGAATGACGCGCCCTTACGTTTGTCATGCCCGCATGCTTC
>CAYYHS010000158.1:0-6246 GCA_964471785.1 uncultured Chitinophagaceae bacterium | reverse complement strand
ACCCAATCGGTGCATTGTTCGGATTTCCCGGAACCGCGTTTGCTGTCCACGAACCGTATGCAATCGAACCAGGGTCGACTGTGTTCTTCGCGACGCCGTAGTTGTACGCCATTTTTCCGTAGAACCCGTCGGCAATGGGACGTTCGAGCGACAAAGAGAGACTGTAATTATATCCTTTATTCTCGTTCTTGATGACGGTGGCGTCCTGAACGGTTGAGTTGATTCTGGTCACGCCAGCGCCAACCCATCGTGGCCGATTATCCGGTCCGGCAAATGCTGAGTTCGGCGTGGTAAGGTTTGCGTTGATATAGTAAACGCCATTGATTTCACGCCCATAGATACCTTCGGCGGTACCAATGAGGCCGAACGGCAGTTGCCGGTCAACGGCGATATTCGATCGCCACTGCTGGGGAAACTTGAAATTAGGGTCGGTCAACGCCAGTTCATACGTCGCGGCGGGCGCGCCAGTGACAACCGTCGGCTTATAAGCGTTAGGATCCGGGTTGAAGTGATGAGCAGCCAACCCGGCCGAATCGGTTACGGATAAGAACCCCGTTAATACACCTGTGTTGCCGATCTGATTGGAAATCCAAACATAGGCTGGTTTGCCGGTAAAGATCCCTGTTCCTCCGCGCACTTGCGTCATCCGATCGCCAGAGACATCCCAGTTGAATCCAAGCCTCGGGGAGAAGAGAACGCTAGCACCCGGCAATTTGGCGCTGTTATACTGTACCGCTTTTCCATTTTCATCCATGAATGTCAAACCGTCTGCATTGGCGTTGTCAAAACCCGTTGCTCCAAAGCTGGGTATGTCCAACCGCAATCCGAGCGTTAGTTTCAGATCTTGTGCAGCTTGATATTCATCCTGTCCATATACACCCCAATAGTAAACATCCAACGGTTGGACCGGTTCGGTCTGGCCCGGGATATTGTTATACCTAACCTGGAACTGCGCCGGTTTTGCTGTTGAAGGCGTTCCGTTCAGGTATGCGTTTGCGTCTGCGTAGAAATCGGCAAGTGAATTATAGACATACGAGCTCTGCTCGCCGGGGAAAAAGACGTTTTTGGAATGGTATTTTTCGCCGGAGAAGCCGAATGTGAGAACGTTCTTGCCGAGGTCAATGGTGAAGTTATCCTGCAGCTGGTAGCTCCAGTATTGGAGTTTGTTGTCCGGAGTAAAGGGCTCGCTGCCGAACGATGTATACACAGTGTTGTTGTTGAGGATGTCGACAAACGGGAAGAGTGATGGCAACTGACCTCGGCTTTCATCGCTGAAACTGTAGCCGACAATCATATTGTTGGACATGTTGTCGCTGACGATCGAGTTCCATTCTCCCACATAGGAATAGTTATTCTCCATGATCGTATAGTTCGATCCTGAGAAATTCAGCCCGAACGTTGTCCCTCTTCGGTTGCCTGCGGTGAAGCCAAGCGATCCGGAATTTGACAGAAGCACGGGAGTCTGCGAATCGAGCCGGTTATACCGAACTGAGATCTTGTTGCTTTCGTCCAGGTTGTAGTCGAGTTTTATCAAATAGCGCTTGCCGGGCGTCTCAAAGTTGTATCCTTGATACGAGCCCGGGTTATAGCCGAATTTTGATGTGAGGAATGACGACAACCCATCAAGATCGCTCGCCAGGACTCTGGTCATGTTTCCGCCCACTGTTGCTCCGCCCGGATTGGCGGTAAAATACGTACCCGGCTGTGTTGTCTTGTCGCCTTCATAATTGACAAAGAAGAAGAGTTTGTCTTTGATGATCGGTCCGCCAAGACTGAGCGTGATTTTGTTATAGTCGAACGTGCCGGGATTAAACGTAATGGTTCCTGCATGTGTGCCGACATATCCTTGATTTCGTGTACCGTAGGCGACCGTGCCGAAGAATGAGTTCGTGCCGCTCTTCGTCACGGTATTCATCGCGGCTCCGACAAAATTTCCCTGGCGCACGTCGTATGGCGCGATGTTCACTTCGAGCTGTTCAATGGCGTCCAGAGAAATCGGCGCGACGCCGGTACGCTCGCCAACCTGACCCTGTAGACCAAAGGAATTGTTGAAGTATGCACCATCAACCGTGGTGTTGTTGTAACGGCTGTCCTGGCCTATGTAGGAGTCTCCGCCGTATGATGTGTTGCCGCGGGACTCGGGTGTCAATCGGATAAAATCCTGAAACTTTCCGGAGATCGTCGGAAGGAGCGAGAAAGTCCGTTTATCGATGTTCGTCGCCGCTCCTGTTCGGGTAGAACTTATCACGGAATTCCGTTCACCCACTACCACCTGTTCTGCCGTCTGAATTGCCTCTTCCGTCACGCTGAAATTCACATCGGTTGTTTGAGATACGATGGTATAGACGTTTTCTCGTGAAACTTTTTTGTATCCGACAGCTGAGACCGTCACCGTATACGGGCCGCCGACGCGGATGTTCGGAATCACAAAGTGGCCGTTCGCACGTGTACTTGTGCCGTACTTTGTGCCGCTCGGTACGTGAACGGCGACAACGTTGGCGCCGACCATTTCTTCACCAGTCGAACTAGCTACTTTTCCTCCAATGGCGCCAGTCGTAATTCCTTGTGCGACCAAGGAAGACGTTCCGGCAAAGAGCAACGCGATTGCAACTGCAACCAAGCGTCTGGTTATGTCAAGTTTCATTCAAACCTCCTGCAATTAAGTGAATGCGTTGTGATTGAATGGTGAGGGATGTTTTTTTCCGCGTATATAACTTGCCAGATCCTTCTGTCAAAATCGGCAACGACCACAAAGACGACAGTCCCTGTGCAGTCGCGCCGAAGCCTAGATTTGTTGCGTGACAGGAGATAAAATTATAACAGGCGGAGGGGTAACTCAAGAGGGGACATGGAGTGTCACGGTGTTTTGTGAGATCGGCAATGCGAAGGTTGCGCAGCATGAAAACTGATTGTTTGATCAGAGAAGCAACTTGTCCACACGACCGATCTCCATCGCTGGAAATTATGCGTGAATATAAAAAGAGTTGTTCCGATTGTCAACACAATTTCAGATGAAAAATTTGTTATTGAATTATGACGACTTAGACTGTGAAGGCAGCGAGCGGTCTAAACTGAAGGATTCAGCTCCGCATGCAGTTCTCCGGAACTCGACCGCACGCAAGCTTTGAACAATAGGGTCGGATCAAATTAGGACATGGTCAGTTTGAATGTCTAATAACACAACAGCCCGGTCAATACTGGCCGGGCTGTCAATCAGGGCAATCTGAAATCTGAGCTAAATCTCCACAATCTGAGCAATCAAAAAAAGTGCTCCCTGAATAGTTAACCGATCTTTATTTCTCTTGGAAGAAACTGCCTCTTCTTCTGCAACGTTACCTTCAAAACTCCAAGGTCGTACAACGCTTCCACGGTCTGGGTATCCACATTATCGGCGATCGTGAATTCCCTTCGATACTCATTCGGCAGCGAACTATCATACAGCAATTCGGCATCCCGTTTGAAGTACTCAGGGACTCTTGCAGATACGGTAAGCGTCGATTGGTCCACGCGGGCGGCGATCGTCTCTTTGTCGGCTCCCGGAATATCCAGGCGGACAACAAACGAATCAGCCAATTCCTGGATGTCGACGTCCGGCCTCAGAACCCGGACGGTTTGGGAACCACCCGCTTCCGATCCGTTGGTCGCGGCTTTTTCAAGTTCTTTCGTCATAGCATCATTTTCCTTTCTTACTTAACGAATGACAATTTCTTTGGGTTTTGCAGCTTCTTGCTTCAGCACGGTAACTCGCAACACGCCGTTTGCATATTCGGCGGTGACTTTGTCGGCATCAACGCTCTCGGGAAGCTGAATCGTCCGCGAGAAAATTCCATACCCGATCTCTTGACGAAGCCACTCGGATTCTTTTGCATTTTCAGGTGCCTTTCGCTCTCCGCTAATCGTGAGCTGTCCGTTCTGGATCTGAATTTTGACATTTTCTTTCGGAACACCCGGAATCTCAGCGACAACCTGAACTTCGTCTTTGTACTCCGCGACGTTAACATACGGATACACATTCATCCGATCAAAGAGAGCAAATGGTGCCAGTACGTTGGGCAGAGTTCGTTCAGCCGGTTCTGTCAATGAAAGAAGTTCATTAATAATTGTTGGTTCGAATCGATACAACATTGCAGCCTCCTGTTTTTGTTGGTTTTGATGTTTCGTGATCCTGTTATGCCATTAGTATTGGCAAACCACGTGCCAGCAAAAATAGTTGAAATTTGAACAAATTCCGAGGAAGGCAGATTTAAATTAAGGAAAGGCCAGACAGGTTGACAATTAGCCTGACAAATCCATCATCTTTTGATGAAGGTACGGCAGGACGGGTGACAGAATTTCGGAAGGCAGAAATAGAAACATCACGCCGGAGATGAGCAAGACGCTTGAAATAAGTTCGAATGGTCAAACCGGAGTTCGATCCTAGTCAGTGAATTCCATTTGACTCAAGAAAGCGCTCTGCATCAAGCGCAGCCATGCAACCCGTGCCAGCCGCGGTCACCGCTTGCCGGTAGTACGAATCGGCAACGTCTCCTGCGGCAAATACGCCGGGGATGTTGGTGCGCGTAGAACCGGGTTGAACTTTCAGATATTCCTTCTCATCCATGGTGAGGATGCCTTTGAACAGCTGCGTGTTTGGTTGATGACCGATCGCCATAAAAAGACCATCTGCCTTGAGCTGAGTGATCGCGCCGCTCTTGACATTTTTTAGTTTCAGGCCGATAACTGTTTTCTTGCCGTTGCGATCTTCTCCCAGGACCTCATCAACAACCGCATCCCAGATCACGGAAACCTTTGGGTTCTTCAATACTCGGTCTTGCATGATCTTCGACGCACGGAACTGATCGCGACGATGAACAATCGTGACCTTACTCGCAAATTTCGTAAGGAAACTGGCCTCCTCCATCGCGGTATCTCCCCCGCCGACCACAAACACTTCCTGATCCTTGAAGAAGAATCCATCGCAAGTTGCGCAGGCCGAAACTCCGTAGCCCATGTACGTCGCCTCCGAGGGAATGTTGAGCAGTTTGGCGGTTGCCCCAGTCGCAATGATTACCGTTTCGCCAAAATAGTCCTTGTCGTCAACAACGACCTTGAACGGCCGTTTCGAAAAATCGACGGCGGTAACTTCTTTGAATTGCGTGTCTGCCCCGAAACGCTGAGCCTGTTCCCGGAACAACTCCATCATCTCAGGCCCCATGATGCCTTTCGGAAAGCCGGGATAGTTTTCTACTTCTGTGGTGATCGTCAGCTGGCCCCCGGGCTGTAAACCTTCAAATACCAGCGGATGCAAATTTGCCCGGCCGGTATAGACGGCTGCAGTTAACCCGGCCGGACCGGAACCAATGATAATGACTTTGTGCGTTGGATTATCCATTGCTTATGAACCTTTGCGATTTCGTTGTTGGTAGTCGAGTAAATATTTTGCGTTCCGAGCCAGACCATCCCGTTTGGTTCGTTTGATGGGGCTCTTACTGAATTTTCTTGAAAACTCTTCCTGGGTCAAAGTCGTTAAACCGTCGAGGGAGGCTGAAACGTTCCCTTCGCGAGGGAGGAATTCCCGATCTTTGGTCGGCTGCTGGAATTTGTTCCAGGGACAAACGTCCTGACAGATGTCACATCCGTACACCCACTGCTCGAAGTGAGGCGCGAAGGTTGGATCGATCTCCCCCCGGTGTTCGATGGTGAGATACGAGATACACTTGTTTGAATCGAGTACATACGGTTCGACAATCGCCTGCGTGGGACATGCATCGATACACGCCGTGCAGGTACCACACAAATCTTCCACGACGTCGTCATACTCAAGTTCTAGCGTCGAGATGATTTCCCCGAGAAAAACCCAGGAACCGAAGTCTTTCGTGATAAGAGTCGTGTGTTTTCCTCTCCATCCAAGCCCCGCCCGCTCCGCCCAAACTTTGTCCATCACGGGTCCGGTGTCGACATAGTAGCGGCCAGTTGATCCGGGCGCTATCTGTTTGATGCATTCAAAGAGTTTTTGGAGCCGTGCGGTAATGAGAAGATGATAGTCATCGCCCCAGGCGTACCGCGAAATTTTTCCTTCATCGCTCGCGGGATGATGCTGGACATCGGCGTTGTAATTAGCGGCAACCGCGATAACCGACTTCGCCCCGGGAACTATCTCCCGGGGATCAATTCTTTTCTGAACATTTTCCTCCATCCACGACATCGAAGCCTGGTAGCCCCGGTGTAGCCACTCTTTCAAATTTCGAGCATCGTCGCCGAGAGGTT
>CAYYHS010000157.1:0-6252 GCA_964471785.1 uncultured Chitinophagaceae bacterium | reverse complement strand
TCCATTCTGGCGCAAAAAAGGAATTATCTGGATTCCCGCTTCCGCGGGAATGACAATTTAAGCCACTGCTTCCGCCCGGGTGTCGTTGCATTTTTAAGCGAATAATGTTACTTTTGTTCAATTCTTGAACCTCAATAAATTTTGGCGGTACATGGCAGAAGAAACCAACGAACCAAAACCCCGCGACGACTCTTTCCGGCGTCAACGCTACCCGCGCTACCGCCGTCCTCAGGGAAGGCCGCCACAGACACCACCGGTCGGAAGTGAGCCGACAGCCGAATCAAATGCCGCCGCTGCGCCCTCGAACGAAACTGCGGCTCCGGCGCCGTCGGTTGAAGAAAACAGGGCTCCGCAGCAGCCGAGCCACCAGCGTCAGCAAAACATCGAAGTTTCGGTCGTCATCCCCCTTTATAATGAAGAGCAGTCACTCAAGGAGCTTTCCGAGCAGCTGAAGAACACTCTCGTGCGTATCGGCGGCCGCTACGAACTTATCTTTGTGGACGACGGCAGTACCGACAATTCATTCCGGGTTCTCCGCGATCTTCATTTCAGGAACAATCGCATCAAAGTTATTCGGTTCCGCCGCAATTATGGCAAGAGTGCTGCGCTCATGGTTGGATTTCAGCGGGCGCAGGGAGAATTTGTTGTCACCATGGATGCCGATTTGCAGGACGACCCGGCGGAGATTCCGAACCTCATCAGACAGATCAAAGCCGGCTACGATGTCGTCTCTGGATGGAAGAAGAAACGCCACGACCCGATTACCAAGACCATCCCGTCACGGTTCTTCAATTTTGTCACCGCCTTTATGACTGGAATTAAGATTCACGATTTCAATTGCGGTTTAAAAGCTTACCGTCGCGACGTAGTCAAGAGCGTCAGCGTCTACGGCGAACTGCATCGTTATATCCCGGCCCTGGCTCACTGGCAGGGGTTCAAAATAGGGGAAGTCGTCGTTCAACACCGGGCCCGAAAATACGGGAAGACCAAATTCGGGATAGGAAGATTCTTTCGAGGATTTCTTGATTTGTTGACTGTGTTATTTACCACCCGTTACATTTCGCGTCCCCTTCACCTCTTTGGCGGATGGGGAATTTTATCGACCTTCATCGGACTGTGCATCGACGGGTACCTTGTCGAAGAATGGATCGCCGGGAAAACGGCTCTCAGCAATCGCCCGTTGTTCCTCGTCGGATTGATCCTTATCATCGTGGGAATACAATTCGTGTCAATCGGGTTATTGGGAGAGATGATCACGAAGGGGCAGCATGTCGAGAACGATTACGCAATCCGGGAGATCATAAAGTAAGGGAAGAGGGAGGAGGGATGAAAGAATCCCTCCGCAATTGTTGAAGTTAGTTTCTGCCGCAAGCATTCATCATTACGTCCACTGCCCAACAGATGATTCTGAAATCAGACTGCCGCTTTTTCCGCGGAGATGTACCGTGCCAACCCCATAAACAGCACGGCGTTCATTGCGATGGCTGTACCTACTACGATCCCACCGACAAGAATATTCTCATTATTAAACTGGGTGCCATAGGAGACGTCATTCGAACGACGCCTCTTCTTCAGCGAATTAAGACGGTTCATCCGCATGCCAGGATCTGGTGGCTTACATTGACGCCCGAGATGCTGCCGGCTTCAGTCGATGTCAGGATGAAATTCTCGCTCGAAAACATCGTTGCGCTTCGTTCGGTAAAGTTCGACTATCTCTTTAATCTCGACAAAGATAGAGAGGCCTGCGCACTGGCGGCTCAACTTGCCTCGGAAGTCAGGAAGGGGTTTATTCTCGAAGAGGGCAAATGTGCTCCAGCCGACAAAGATGCCGGAGCGAAATATCTGACGGGCGTGTTTGACGATCTCAACAAGGCGAACACGAAGAGCTATCCCCAGGAAATTTTTGAAATCTGCGGGTTCAACTTCCAGGGAGAAAAATACGAACTCCCGTTCGAACGATGGCACGACAAACGGTGGAAGCTTAACAAGAAGAAGAGAATTGTGGGATTCAACACGGGATGCGGCGGGCGGTGGACCTCGAGGCTCTGGCCTGAAAAATACTGGATCTCTGCTGCAAAATCGTTACGGAAAGCGGGTTACGAAGTGCTTCTGCTCGGCGGGGAACAAGAGCACGCCAAAAACATGCGCCTCGCCAGTGCGAGCGGAGCGAAATACTTCGGGCATTACCCGCTGAACAAGTTCATTAACCTCGTCGACCAGTGCGACCTGGTGATCACGGCAGTGACCATGGCCATGCATATTACCATCGGCCTCGGCAAGAAGATTGTTCTGTTCAACAATATTTTCAACCGTCACGAATTCGAACTCTATGGACTCGGCGAGATTCTCGAGCCGGAGTTCGATTGTACCTGCTTTTTCTCGCCGACATGTCCGAATGACTGCATGCAATACCTCTATCCGGACCGCGTCGTGAAGACCGTCCGTAAACTCTTGGAAGAATCCAGGTAGTGCGCCATCGATGAACATCCTGATCCTCGGGACGGCGTATCCCATGCGCGGCGGCATCGCGCACTACAACGCCCTTCTCTATACGTATCTCAAGAAGAAGCACAACGTCGGAATCATATCCTTCAAGAGACAGTACCCCAAATTTCTGTTTCCGGGGAAAACGCAGGTTGAACAGGGTGATCCCGGACTGCCGGTCGGGGCTGAACCTCTGATCGATTCGGTGAATCCTTTAAACTGGATTCGTGTGGGGTTCTTGCTTCGCAAGCGGAATGCCGATCTGGTGATTTTCAAATACTGGCTTCCTTTCTTTGGCCCCTGTTTGGGGACAATCTGCGCATTGGTTAAATGGAGAAGAAAGACACGAGTCCTGGTTATTTGTGATAACGTAATTCCCCATGAGCACAGGCCCGGAGACCGGCTTTTTACCCGCTTTGCTTTCTGGTTTGCGGATTCGTTTATTGTCCAGTCGGACTCGGTTGAAAAGGACCTGTTGACGGTCGTCGAGGTTCCTCACTACAGAAAAATACCTCATCCGGTGTACGAAATCTTTGGAAACTCGATTCCGAAGAAGATCGCAAAAGACCGGCTGAACATCCGCGACGAGAATGTCATTCTCTTCTTTGGCTACATCCGGGCGTATAAGGGGCTGCATGTCATGATCGACGCGATGAAAGAAGTGAAGAGGTCTCTCCGGATAAAACTGCTTGTGGTGGGAGAGTTTTACGACGATGAGGAAAAATACCGCTGGCACATCTCCGACGCGCAGGTACGCGATGTTGTGGACGTCGTTTCGGACTATGTTCCGAATGAGAGGGTGGGCGAATATTTCTCTGCTGCAGACGCTATTATGCTTCCCTATTTATCTGCGACGCAAAGCGGCATCGCACAGATTGCGTACAATTTCGATAAGCCTGTCATCGCAACGAGTGTCGGCGGTCTGGCAGAAGTGGTTGTGGACGGCGTATCGGGGCTGATTGTACCGCCGAACGATTCCCATGCGCTGGCAAATGCAATCAAAAAATTCTATGCAGAGGGGCTGGAGGCGAAGCTCTCCGCCGGAGCAGCCGTTGAAAAGAAGAAATATTCGTGGGAAAGAATGGTAGAGGCAATAGAACAGTTAACAGCGAACAGTAATCAGTAACCAGATTACTGCACGCAAGTACCCGACGAACTCAGTCTAATAACATATCCCAGTTTGTTAATAACTCTTTACTGTTTACTGATTACTGATCACTGAACATGCATTACGACCCCATTAAAAACGTTATCGGCAACGTCGCGCGGACAAGCCCCGTGGTGCGGAGGTTCTTTTACCTCGTGCTCGGCGTAATGTTTCTTCGCGAATGGTACGTTAAGCGCGCGCTGCGAAAACTACTTGGGGATAAAAAGCAACCGTTTGCGATGTTCGATGCCGGGAGCGGGTTTGGACAATATTCCTTTTACTGCGCAAAACATTTTCCACTGTCAAAGATTTTCGCGGTTGATGTCAAAGAAGAACAGATTTCCGACTGCCGCTCTTTCTTTTCAAAGATGAAATTGGGAAATGTTTCGTTTGAGGTAGAGGACCTGACAATCTCCAAGCATACGAGTGAGTTCGATTTCATCCTTTCGGTCGATGTGATGGAGCATATTCAGGAGGATGTCCAAGTATTCAGGAATTTTAATCAGGCTCTTAAGCCCGGCGGCAAGGTGCTTATCAATACTCCCTCCAACCTGGGCGGTTCGGATGCGAACGATGAGGAAGATGCCAGCTTCATCGGAGAGCACGCGCGCAACGGCTATTCGGTCGACGACATCACCCGCAAACTCAAAAGCGCCGGGTTTCAGCTGGAAAGTGTTACCTACACTTACAGCCCGGTCGGAATGGTCGCCTGGAGGCTCGGCATCAAGTATCCGATGCTGATGCTGAACAAAAGCAAACTCTTCTTCTTTATTCTCCCCTTCTATTATCTTCTCACAATCTGGTTCACATTGCTCCTGATGTACTTCGACTATGCGGCCAAGAATCGGCGCGGCAGCGGACTGCTCGTTGTGGCGGTGAAGCGGTAGATTCTTTTTGCCGCAGGGCTCGCGTAAGGTTTCAACCCAAGAATTTTGCTTCCCCTCAAAATAATAGGGGTAGTGTGCTAGTCTTGTCAGAATGCTCTTTCTATTGCTTGATCATCACATAAGCCGCATCGTTTTATTCAGAGCACCACAATTACCAGAATGAATTGAGTCAAATCAGAGTCTGAAAGGATTTTCCAGAAGTCGTCTGTGGCCGACGATTCCCCTCTCGACATAGCCGAACGAAGTTCTTCGATGTCATTTTTGTACATGACCGTGCAAAATATAGGACCTGTCGTCCCGCGTTCCATACGAGCTTATGAAAACGTCGGCCCCTGAGACCCATATTCTGAAGAAATTCGGGTATTCATCCACATTCGCAGGAAGATTGATGAACGCCCATTCGTTTCCATCCCATTGGATGGCTTTCGCAAATGGACCGACAGCATAGATATTGTCCGTCCCGATTCCTGCGATAGATGAATATGGATAACCATCATAATATTCTCTTGTCCACGCAGAATTGCCGAATAAAAACACTCCATATCCGGAACTGTGGTAGATATTGCCACCCGGTGCATAAAATTGATATCCAAATTTTGGATTTAGCTGATTGTCTTCGTCTGACATTCGCGATATTTCTACCCAGCCGCTATCGCCGCTTTTGGAATAGACGCTGTAATAGGGGTTGGAAGATAACTCATGGTAACTACCAATGAACTGCCGTTGTCCATCCCCACCAACTGAGAAGAGAGTCGCGGTACTATCAATCAAATATCTTTTCCATTCTATTCCATCATACCTAAAGACTTCTCCCTTAATGCTGACAGCATATATTTCAATTGGAGAAATGCCTGCAATTGCAGTCAATACAGCACCTCGTTTCATTTGGACTTCAGTCCAACTGCCTCCGTCAAAATGGACTATGCTACTCGAATCTGCTGAATAGGGTGGAATTGATGAAGGCAACCCCTTATCTCCCACCGCCCAGATATCATTCGCACTAAAACCACACAACGAACTTAAATAGATAGCTCCGTTTATCTTGCCCCCTTGCGATGCGTTGATTTTAACATCTTTCCATACTGTCCCGTTGAAATGCCAGAGTGTGGCTGCTCCCTCCCCGTTGAATCCACACGCATAAACGTTGTTAGCATCGGTGCCCCAGATACTTTGAAGAGTCAATTGACTTCCCACATAAGGGTTGACAATTGTATCAACCTCCCATGTCAATCTCGGGTGTGATCGCGGCGGTATTAGAGGAACAATCGGCGGCTCTTTTTTACAGTCAAGGCCGCTGCATACACAAAGGAGTGTCACTACGAGAATGGCCGGAAAACCGGTGATCTTTTCTTTCAACACTTGTTCAATCATAATCTCCATATCTGGATTTCGACGCAGCTTCTGCGGTGCAGGTATTTTCCCGAAGAGACATCCGTTCCATTTTTCCAATTCTTATCTTCCGTGAAGGATTACGGTTTTGTTTAAACCAGATAAAGTATATCCAATAATGAAAACTTCATTTCCATCTGTCCAGGCTCGAGTCCAATTAATATTGTAATCGGAGAATTGTGGATAACGGTACCAATCCTCGCCATCGTATTGGTACACTTGGCCCCACCCGACCGCGAAAAAGTTGTTTTCCGCGCAGACAAACATTCCAGCAATTATCTCGTTGCCGGTATCTAAAACTTTTGTCCAACCCATTGTCGTCTCTTTGAATACTCCTCCTTGCCC
>CAYYHS010000156.1:3769-6256 GCA_964471785.1 uncultured Chitinophagaceae bacterium | reverse complement strand
CTAGTTGCCGTAAAAGTTTCTATGCCACTTGTGTTTCTTCAGGTCCTTCAGGAGTTTCGCTGAGAGATTGCGGCCATCAGAGACTGCGGTATTCGTCTCAACGTTCGAGATGCTTCGCATGCCGGGGATAACGGTCGACACCGCCGGATGAGAGAGGATGAACCGAAGCGCCAATTCGGGAAGAGTCTTGGCTTCAACTCCGAGGAGGAGTTTTAACTTCTCGATCCGGTCGTGGAGCTGCTGTTTTCTTTCGCCGCGGAAGTAGCCGTTCCGCCAGTCATCTTCCGGAAAAACGGTATCTGGTTTGATACGTCCGGTCAATCCGCCTTCATCGAACGGAACTCTTGCGATCACGCCGATGCCGTGAGCCTGGCAGTATGGCAATAATTCTTCTTCCGGCGATTGATCGAAGATGTTATAGATAACTTGGAAGGTGTCGATCATTCCCGTCCTGGCAGCCTTGAGTGCTGAAGCAGGTTCATGATCGTTGATAGAAATTCCGAAGGCCTTGATTTTTCCCTGGGATTTAAGGATGCGCACAGCTTCCCAGATGTCGTCCACTCCCGCCCACTCGTCGCTCCACACGTGAAGCTGCTGCACGTCGATACACTCCGTATGGAAATTCTTGAGACTCTGGTTTGTAGATTCGATGATATAATCTTTGGGGAAGGCTTCGTGGAATGGAACTCCCGGACGGGCGGGCCATTGCCGGTTCTTCGGCGGCACTTTCGTCGCGATGATCATCTTCCCGGCGCTGCCCCTCAGAACTTTTCCGACCAGCTGCTCGCTATGCCCGACACCGTAGGCCAGGGCTGAATCGAAAAACGTGACTCCAAGCTCTACCGCTTTGCGCAACGCCTCCAACCCCTTCTCGTCGTCCGATCCCCGCCACATTTCGCCGCCAATCCCCCAAGCCCCAAATCCAATTTCTGAGACTTTGATTCCGGTTTTACCGAGAGGGCGATGGTTCATGAGAAATCTCCGTGATTGGTTGGGGATGGTCTGGAGAAAAAGACGACAAGGTGTTGTAACGGCAGCATCTCAGGAGGCGGCAACATCCGTTCGAATCCGGAGAACTGATCGGTTACTTCTCGAAAGGATTCTTCATCTTCGGCGTGGGCTTCATTGCCTTGTACGTCTTAAACAAAAACTCAAGCCGGTCTTGCGACAGCTGGTCGAGGTACTCGTCGTCCTTATCCCTTTTGACGAACATATCAAAATCGAAGGCGTCTTTGCCTCTCATATAGCGGGCATAGTCCCTCAACTCATCGATCATCTTGTGTTGTTCAACTCGGGTCATTCAAGCACCTCGTTGCTCCGGCACCCCGCATGCCGGCCGGACTTACGACTCGTCTCCGAAGTCAATGCCGACAGCGCGCGCGGATTTGACAATTTCTCCATCGACCGGAACTAGGCGTTGGTGAGCAATGGCCTCTGCGATCGGAACAGCTGTTACATGGAGCCCGCGAAGGCTGACCATATGTGCAAACTTGCCTTCAACAGCAAGCTCAACCGCCTTGGTTCCGTACCGTGTCGCCAGAATTCTATCGTATGCCGTAGGGCTTCCGCCGCGCTGGAGGTGCCCCAGCACCGTGATTCGGGTTTCCAGACCGGTTTCCTGAGTAATCCTACGGGAGACATGTTCCCCAATTCCGCCAAAGCGAATAGGGTCTGTCCGTTTAATGTCAGTTTCTTTCACAACAATTTCTTCGTCGGCAGCTTTCGCCCCTTCAGCGACGCAGACAATGCTAAATCGGTTGCCGCGCGTGCTCCGTTCGATCACCTTCTCGAATACGGAGGACCATTTGAACGGAATTTCGGGGATCAGGATAATATCTGCCCCGCCGGCCAATCCAGCCTGAAGGGCGATCCAGCCCGCATAGCGCCCCATCACCTCGATGACCATCACCCGGTGATGAGCCGAGGCGGTCGTGTGAAGCCGGTCGATAGCCTCGGTCGCAATGGTCAGCGCCGTATCAAAGCCAAATGTCTGATCCGTCGCCTCGAGATCGTTGTCGATAGTTTTCGGGACGCCGATAATGTTCATCCCCATTTCGCCCAGCTTGTTTGAAATGTGCATCGTCCCGTCGCCCCCGATAGCGATGAGACAATCGAGGCCCCAGCCTTTGTAATGTTTCAAGGTTCTTGCGGAGGCATCGACAATTTCAATTCCGTTGTTTCCTTCGGAAGGATAGTGGAACGGATCTCCCTTATTTGATGTGCCGAGGATCGTACCGCCGAGGCCGATGATGCCCGAGATTTCCCGGCGCGATAATTCGTGCATCTTCCCTTCGACAAATCCTTCAAAACCATCTTCTATACCCACCACCGTGAGTCCGTGATCATTGATTGCGGACTTGCCAACACCCCGAATAACTGCGTTTAAACCGGGGCAATCGCCTCCTCCAGTGAGAATTCCAATCCTCTTTACTTTCTTATCAGACACGTAGCTTCCTTCTAATTAGTGGAACAAGAAATCCGACTCAA
>CAYYHS010000156.1:0-3669 GCA_964471785.1 uncultured Chitinophagaceae bacterium | reverse complement strand
TATCAACTCAAATTCGGACGCAGCTATGATAGATGAAGATCGAGTCGCACTGACTTCATCGCACGGACAATGCAAGACTCGTTTGTGAATCGGGCAACTTGATGCTCACCCTCTGCAATTCCTGATCGTACAACCAACCTTCAGTCGCATTAGAAAGAGAACTAACTTCCGGCACATGTGCGTTTCCGACTAATATGGCTTTCGGCTTTTGCTCAACTCCATTCAGCGCAAAGACCACCGACCGCTTGGATGGATGATAGTCGCCGCGAGCCGCGCTCATCTCGATGGTGGTCACTTGGCGATTAACGCTGACCTTGACATCGGCAGTCCAGTAGATACCCTGCTGGTAATCGAAGCTGATTCCGTCATCCTCGTAGCATGATCCTTGGGCCTCGGACGACGGAAAAATTTCAAACGTCAACGGATCGGCGGGCGCTTGATCCGTGAATTGCACCACCTGCTGCATCGGGATCACTGCACCTGCGCGAACAAAAACCGGCAGGCGATCGAGAGGTGCAGGGGCTTCGATCCACTTTCCCCCGGCAATTTTTTTACGGGTCCAGAAATCGTACCATTCCCCTTTGGGCAGATACATCCTGCGCGACGTAGAGCCAGCCTCGAGCACAGGAGAAACGAGCAAATCGCTTCCAACCATGAATTGTGTGTCGAGCCTGTAGGTCGTCTTGTCGTCGGGAAACTCCAGCATGAGAGGCCGCATAATCGGCAGCCCTGTGGTCGACGATTTATAGAATTCGGTGTAGAGAAACGGCATGAGCTTATACCGCAGCTCGATGAATTTCTTGTTGATGTGCGCGAACTCCTCGCCGAATGCCCATGGTTCCTTGTTGATGCTCCCCTGCACTGAATGCGAGCGGCAGAGTGGAAGGAAAACGCCGTACTGAAGCCATCGGGTGTACATCTCGCCGCTCGGTGTGCCGATGAAGCCGCCGATATCCGGGCCAACAAAGGGTTGTCCCGACAGCCCAAAGTTCATGCACATCGGCATCGCCATCGCAAGATGTTCCCAACTGCTTACGTTGTCCCCGGTCCAGGCGGCGGAATAACGCTGCGTCCCGGCGTACCCCGCGCGCGTAAGAACAAACGGGCGTTCGTTGGGCCTCAGGCGGCGTAGTCCCTCGTATGTGCCCCGGGCCATTTGCATCCCGTAGATGTTGTGAATTTCTGCATGCGTCTCTTTTTCACCGTCCACATTATGGATCGCATCCATCGGAAAAGTCTTCGTAGGCACGTCGAACACCGACGGTTCGTTCATATCGTTCCAGAATCCTTTTATGCCGACCTTCACCAAATCCGTATAGAGAGCTCCCCACCAAACTCTGGCCTTAGAATTTGCAAAGTCGGGGAATGCGCAGTTCCCTGGCCAGACCGGACCGATGAAGAGACTGCTGTCTGCGTTGAGGACAAAGTTTTTGCCGCGCGCCCCTTCTTTATAGACCCAATACGCGGTGTCCTTCTTGATGCCGGGATCGATGATGGTAACAAGTTTGAACCCGTCGCTCGCCAGATCCGATACCATCTTTCTCGGGTTCGGAAAATTTTCTTTGTTCCAGGTGAAGCAACGGTAGCCGTCCATGTAGTCTATGTCCAAGTAGATCACGTCGCACGGAATTTTCCGGTTGCGGAAATTTTCGGCGATGTCCCGGACTTTAGCCTCCGGATAATAACTCCACCGGCTTTGTTGGTATCCCAGAGACCATTTTGGGGGTAGGTTCATCCTTCCCGTCAACTCCGTGAATCGCTCGATGACTTTTTTTGGGCTTGGTCCGTAGAAGAAGAAATAATTGATAGCTCCGCCGTCGGCGCCAAAAGAATAATAATGGTCCGATTCCTTCCCCATATCGAAAGAGGTTCTGAACGTGTTGTCGAAGAATATTCCGTAGAACTTTCCATCTTTCATGCCGAGGAAGAAAGGTATCGATTGGTAGATCGGATCGGTAGCGGGTGTGTATGCAGGGATATCGTAGTTCCAGTCGGTCATTGCCAGTCCGCGCCGCTCGAGCATACCGGTCTTCTCGCCGAAGCCGTAATAAAGTTCATTCTCCGGCATTGCCTTCCACACTCTCAGCTGGGAACCATCCCACGCCATCCCTTTGGCGGGATCATCCTGATTGATAACTTCTCCGTCCGGCGTCAGAAAAATAATTCTGAGTGGAGATTTAGTAACCCGAACCGTGAAGTCGGTCAATTCGATAGTGACACTCTTTGCATCCTCTTTAAACTTGTGAGGAGGCAAAGTCCAATTCTCTTTCGCGATCGCCCATGAGCCCCGTTCGGTTCTTTGCGATGTCGGGGTAACCCGAACGCACACCATGTCGTTGGCAAACGGAGTAAGCTGGACCTGCGTGTCGCCGCAGTTGATGACAACCTGTTGATCGGAATTCAACACAAGTTGTGCATCCCCGATAGAGGTCCAACCGGCGGATAATGTTTTGGCGCCCATAAGCAAAAGACCTATAAGTAATATTTTTTTCACAATTTCTTCCTCCGAAAAATATGACCGGCAAAGATATCAGCAGGCGTTCATACCGCGATGCAACGGAAAAATACGGACGGTTGACCCCGTGCCTTCAGCTCACTGAGAATCCCGAATCGGGAGACTTCACCCCTTCATGTTCATGGCCGCATCGAGCACGAGTTGATTTCTCAACCCGACGCTGCCGGGGACGAAAGGCTCGGTGTCGTCTAGAATGTTAGCCGAAAAATTCGAAATCTGCTCAACGTATAGATTCGGCACGAAGACCTCTTCAATCTTCGCCGGTTCTTCTTTTCCTTCTTTACCCATCGTGATATTGAGATAGACCGTGGCGTTATTCTGGGTGAAAGTAAAGGCCGAAATGATCCCCTTTGTACCGATAAATTCGATGAACGTTCGTCTGAGCGGAGCGACGAACGAACAAGAAATTGTCGCGAGCGTGCCGCGGGAGAACTTCAGGAGAATATTGGCACTATCTTCCGTCCGCTTCGCAGTCGGCCGAGGGGAGAGATCGCTCTTTGTGGAGACAACCTCATCATCCAGGATATACCGAAGTGTGTCCAGGCCGTGGACACCGATATCAAAGACCGGTCCTCCTCCGGCAACTTTCCTGTCGAAGAGCCACCGGCGCTGGCTGATTCGTCCGTCGTAAATGAAATCTGCCCTAGCGGAAGTGATATCGCCGATCATTCCCGACCGGACGATATCGCGCATTCGTCGGACGAGCGGCGATAGTCGCAGCATATGTCCCACCATTAACTTCACCGTGTGCTTCTTGCAGGCGGCAATCATGCGCCGGCATTCGGAGCTGTTCATCGCCATCGGTTTTTCGACAAGGACATGTTTTCCAGCCCCGGCGGCGATAATGGTCTCTGGGCAATGGAGTGCATTTGCTGAAACAATATAGACGGCATCGATGTCGCTACTTGCGACCAATTCCTTCGCAGATTCAAAGGCGAGCGGGATTGAGTTCTCTTTAGCCTTTTCTTTTGCCGCCGGAAGCGAGCGTTTCTGTATTGCTACTAACTCTGAGTTAGCTGAAGCCTTGATCGCGGGAGCTATTGCTCGTTCTGCAAAAAGGCCAAAGCCGAGAATTCCGTAACGGATTTTACGAGGAGAAGGTTGCATGATCGTGGGAGGATGCGATGAAGGGTGGTGTGAGACTGCGCAATGCG
>CAYYHS010000155.1:0-6258 GCA_964471785.1 uncultured Chitinophagaceae bacterium | reverse complement strand
CTTGACTAGATTGCCGGCAATCGTGACGTCGTCGCCGAAGCTCACCGTTGTTGCTTCATTTGCACCGGCTCTCCAAACCTTGTCGTACGGTACGAGCTTTCCCCAGATCACTCTCCCTTTTACGCCGGGGCGATGATAGCTTACTGAAATATCGGTGAGCCCCACAGTTTGTGATACCGAGGCGGCTGGACTAACCTGGTACGTCTTTGCTTGAGCGTCAGCTTTCTGTACTCCCAAGCCGATGGCTAAAACTAGGATAGCCGCGCAGAGGAAAATTCTTGCAACTGTGTACATTGTGAATCTCCTTTCGATATGAAGTGGAAAAAGTGTATCTCTGAATCTGGAAGCATCAGTGATTGTTGCTAGATGACAGCCTTCCAAACTTGCCATCCCAAAAGAAC
This sequence comes from uncultured Chitinophagaceae bacterium, assembly GCA_964471785.1. Lineage (GTDB taxonomy): Bacteria > Bacteroidota > Ignavibacteria > UBA10030 > UBA8401 > JAGVPT01. The sequence continues at coordinate 5,857 of CAYYHS010000155.1, read as the reverse complement.
CCACCCGAGTAGGAAACAGATCCCGCCAAACGGAGTCACGATTCCAAACCATGTTATCCCGGTTAAAGCAAGAGTGTAAAGACTGCCGGAAAAAAGGATGATGCCCGCCGTGAACCACCAGCCCGATGCGGCCGCGGGGCTGAGGTTCCATGTTTGAATGGCCCATGCAACCACGAAGAGCGCGAAAGCATGATACATCTGATAGCGAACACCGACTTCAAATGTCTGAAGTGCCTCGGGCGTCAGTTTTTGCTTCAGCGCATGTGCACCGAAAGCGCCAAGCGCTACTCCGAGGAAGGAAAAAAATGTGCCTAAGAGGAAGAAAGATTTTGACATTTGCATTGAATGGGAAGTAATATGAGCCAGATTTGTGTCCCGCACGCTTTGACGCGCGCTTGGGTGAACGAAACTCTTATTGTCTAAACGCGGTTTATAACATCCCGCTCCGTTTTCGTATGAACCATTCGGTTCCAAGCAACGCAACAATAACCGAGAGAAGTAAGGGAAGGTTCCACAATTCAAACTCACTCGTCGTTGTAACATTCTCCGGTTTCATAAACGGGCGACTCTCGATTGTCTTCATCAGGTCATCAAATTGTCCGCTATTGGCAAATTCGCCCCCCGAGGCCGCCGCGATCTGCTCAAGGAGCGGTTTATTCATTTTAGTATCGAGAAACTCGATCGATTGCTCTCCAACAGAAAAGCGCCCCTCTGACTTACCCAGTTGCGTTTCACCGGATGATGCAGCCGCAGCGAACGCATAGTCTCCCTCTGGCAGCGCCTCGATCTGACCTTCGTAACGGCCATTCTCAAGCGGATGAAGAATCGTCTCGAATCGCTGCTTTGACGCCGACGAAGAAATCTCGACACGCATTTCAGCGTCTTCCACCGGACGATAGTTGGCGTCGTATGCCTGTCCAAAGAACTCGATTGGTTCGCCCTGTGAGAAGATCTCTTTTACCGGATCGATGCGAACATGCTGGCTCTCATCCCGGGTGGTAAGCCACCTCACGATGTTGGATAGCCATGGGTCAAAAAGGGTTTCCGTTTCACGACTCGCTCCCGCAAGCAACCTCCAGCGGGCGAGACCATATCCGAGAACGGCAAACGATTTTTCCCCAGCGGCAGTTCTCTCAACGAGCAACGGACTGTTAATGGAGAAACCCTGGATTTTTGTCGTTGCCAGCACAACTGCCTCGGCCTTTGCCGCAAACGATCCCAACGAGGTATAGATCGGCGGGAGCTTCGACCAATCGAAGAGACCATTATCGTTGACGCGAACAAGAATATGGTTCGCCTGTTCGGGTGCGATGTTTGGGAATGCAAGTTGCTCGTCCATCTTGTCGGACACAGTTTGGAACGGGAGAAAGGAACTCAATTGTCTGAGTTTCTGAAAATTCAAAGTGCGTCCGGCGACGAACATGACCGGGAGCTCCCGAGTTAAGGCAAGGTTTGAGATTGTCTGGAGAGCGGAACCGGTTGTCGTTTCGGTCGGGAGGTCGACGAGAATAAGGCAATCGGCCGACGAGAGAGCGGCGATATCCGAGAGCGGCCTGTTCGAATAGAGTCCGTTGGGCTGCTGAACTGCGAGGAAGGATTCGATGTTGGGATCGGCGCGAAGCGCTTGCATTATTGCGGCGACGTCAGCGCTTGGGCCGCCGGCAACAACAACAACGCGCATCTTGTTTTTCAGGATCTTGACGAGGACTGATTTCGTATTGTTCTTGCCAGTCACTTCTCCCGCTTGCGGCGGAATACTAACAGTATATTTCCGGACTCCGCTTTCGGTCGGGATAAAAGAAAAATGAACCGGATATTCGCCGACATGTCCCGAAGTCGAGGGGGGAAGATCGACGTATTGCAAATCGATCTGTTTTCCATCCTCCAAAAGCCGGACGGCAAGTTTTTGATTCTCAAAACCCGAGATCCTCACCGTCGCATCGAGCGGGACTTTTGATTGGACATAGGCGATCGAGTTGGTCGAGAGTCGTTGGATGACAATATCTTTTTGATCCAGCGAGTCTCCGATGCCGACGGTAAAAATCGGAACACCGAATTTCTCGGCTTCATACAGCGGATTCTCTCCAGAGTTATAGTTACCATCACTCAAAACAAGAACAGCCTGCAATTCCGGGAGTGCGCTGCCTTTCAGAGAATGGAAGGCGGATGCGATGTCGGTTGTTGTACCGGTCAGACGGAGCGAGTCCTTCCCGAGTTTATGCAGCGATGGGGAAAACGTAAAGAGCTCGAACTGTGCATTCGGTGATTCTCCGCGAAGCGCGCGGCCGCTCAACATCGAACGGAGGATCTCCTCCCGGTTGCCGCTGTCGTCGGTGAGGGTCATGCTCAGAGAGTTATCGACGAGAACGGCGACGACTGGCTTTGCCGTCGACACGTGCGTTAACCTGAACAATGGCTCGCAGAGGGCAAGGATGATGAGTGTAAGCGCAAAGCCGCGGAGAGCGCCCAGAAGGTAACGTTCAGAAGGTGCCACCGGCGGAACGGTATAGCGATAGACAACGTAAGAAAGAGTGAAACCGAGGAGCGCGGCAAGAACGAAGACAAGCCACGGTATTTGAACGGAGAGAGACAATGCTATTTCAGGATCACAAGTTTTTTCACGGCATTGAATTCGCCAGATTTCAGGCGATAGAAATAGACACCGCTCGCGAGCCCCGATGCGTTCAATAGGACCGTCGCTTGCGTTCCCGCGATTTGAAATGCATTGACCAGCGTGGCGACCTCCCTCCCCAGGATGTCGTAGACTTTCAGTGTCGTGAAGTTAGATTTCGCCAGCGAATATTTGATTGATGTAGTCGGATTGAATGGGTTTGGAAAATTTTGATAGAGCGCAAACCCCGACGGCGCAGGGGCGGGACGAACGATTGTCCCGCTGTTGACGTCGAAGAGATTCGATGGCGCTCCGTACGGAGTTACCCGCGGGATGTTTGTTGAATCGACCGCAGAAACATAAAACTCTATGTCGGTGCCGGATGCTTGTTCGGGAATAACACCAACATATTTTCCAGAATTTTTCGATGAATCGACGAAATCTGTCAGTGTCATAGGAATGGTGGTAAATGACGTGCCGCCATTCGTCGAATAGATGAGATTCACTCCGTTCTTCTTGACCGGGGAGTTTGACACCGCAAAAACACCGACGACCGTATTGCCATCAGAAGTTATTGTTATTTCCGGATCGGTGCTCAAGACCATTCCACAAGACAACATTGCTTTGTAGGCATTGATGATCCCCCAGCCGAGCGTGTCGTTTGGGGAGGCGGCGTTGCTTGCGGTGTTTCGCAATGCATCGCGCACCTGAATAGGGGTAAGCTCGGGATGAGCAGAGAGAATAAGCGCTGCCGATCCTGCCACCAGCGGAGTTGACAATGAAGTCCCCTGGAAAGAGTTGTAGACGTCTCCCGCTCCGCCCTGGAACGACAACACATCGGTGTCGGAGGCATACGTTCCCACCCCCCGAGCCAGAACATCAGGTTTCGTTCTTCCATCCGAGGTGGGTCCGACAGAACTGAAAGGTGCAATGGTGCCCGACGAGTATGCCGCTCCGACGGAAATGATACTGTCTGCATCTGCAGGAGTGATAAGATAATGCCAATCGGAGGATCTCGGATCTCCTTCATTCCCCATCGCACTGCACACTACGACACCGCGCCGTGCGGCGAGGACGGCAGCCTTCGCCGTGACCGACGTCCGGCCGTTCATATCTGCGTACGTGTAGCTGTATTGAGGATTTCCATTGGCGTCTGTTGCATCGAAAATGTTGTACCCTAACGAACTGCTTACAACATCGGCACCATTCTCTTCCTCCCATTCAATGCCGGCGGCCCAGTTGTCTTCTTCAATATTAGTTTCGGAGGGATAGTACTCTGTCTTTGCAAGTATGAAACTTGCTTCAAACGCCGGGCTGACAAGCTGGCCTTCAAAATGTCCGCCAACGGTGGAGAGCGTAATAGTGCCATGTTCATCCTGCAGCGTTACATCGACGGGCGATTTGTTGTATTCGTTGGATGTGACCGAATCATGCTGAATGAAATCGTACTCGGCAATGATGTTCATATGCTTGGTAGATTCGATGACTCTCCAGCGGAAACCGTCGTCCAGCATTCCCACCAAGACACCACGACCCGTAATGCGAAGATTATGAACATCCACAACTTTAATCTGATCGAGCTGCTCGAAGGATGGTCCATAATCATGGAGTTGTGTCACCGAGAGAGAGGAAGTTTTGGCGAGTGAGGGACTTTGAACCCGCGGCAAGTCTTTCCGGGTGAACGCCCGAACAGGGGCAACCGATCCCACGAACGGAAGAGATGAAACCTCTGCACATTGGTCGGTCGTAAGAATTGCGGTAACGGCGTTGAACCAACGAGAGGTATTAATAATCGAGATGCCAAGCTTGGTGAGCTGGTTAATATTTGATTGGGAAACGGGAAGATCCTCAGCCGAAATCAATTGGTTGGGCGGAAGCACTTTTGCCCTTCGTGCCAGAGCCCGCGAAGAAATTCCTATCTCATCGGCAACTTGTTCTTGGGATTGGCCTTTTGAGAGCTTTCGGACCGTTCCAGGATCCTTGTCGCGAAAATAAATCCAATATTTTTGAGGACTTTCTCTGCACAAAAGGAATGTCGCCGCAACGGCGAGTAGTGTAAAGACTCTCAACGCTCTCAACAACGTACACGCTCCGCTTTCAATGAGGCCAACCGGCTAAGACCAACGACAATTAAAATAACAACAAATCTCCGCTATTCGTTTGCGAGCAGTTTTTCCACGATTGCCACCGTTGTTACTCCATCTGCCTCCGCATTGAAATTTGGAATAATGCGATGGCGCAAAACGGCAACAGCCATCGCGCGGACATCATCGATGTCTGGATTGTACCGGCCGTCAAGAATGGCCCGGCTTTTTGCGCTGAGGATCAAATACTGCGAAGCCCGTGGTCCCGCGCCCCATGTGAGCCAGTCCTTGATGAACTTAGGCGAGTGATCGTCTTTTGGCCGTGTGCGTGTGACGAGTTGCACGGCGTATTGTACGACTGCGTCGGCGACAGGAACACGGCGGATTAATTCCTGAAAGGCGATTATTTCTTCACCGCCGAGTACTCGTTGAAGCGAAGGTGTATAGGGACTGGTTGTTGATTTGACGATGTCGACTTCTTCGTTGAACGAGGGGTACTCCAGCCACACGTTGAACATGAAGCGGTCGAGCTGGGCTTCCGGCAGCGGGTAGGTTCCCTCCTGCTCGATCGGATTCTGCGTGGCCAGTACAAAGAAGGGCTCGGTGAGGGTGTACGACTGCCCGGCGGCCGTCACCTTGTGTTCCTGCATAGCCTCGAGCAGTGCCGCCTGGGTTTTTGGGGGAGTTCGATTGATCTCGTCGGCAAGAATAATGTTTCCGAAAATGGGTCCCTTGACAAACTTAAATGCTTTTTGCCCGGTCGTAACATTCTCCTCGATAATTTCGGTCCCGCTGATATCGCTCGGCATCAAGTCCGGGGTAAATTGGATACGGCTGAATTTCAACTCCAGGACATCGGCAAGCGTTTTGATGAGAAGGGTCTTTGCGAGTCCGGGAACACCAACCAGCAGGCAGTGACCGCGCGAAAGCAATGACACAAGAAGCTTTTCGATAGTGGCATCCTGGCCGATGATGACCTTCGCAATTTCTTTCCGGATGGATTTGTACGCGTCTGTTAACTGGCGCGCAGCACCAACGTCGTCTGTCTTTGCTATGGTTGAAATAGTTGACACCTTTTCGGGGTTTTTGGATGATGGAAGTGAAACACGACGTTTGTAATTAGCTGAAAGTTGGATAAAGAATCAAGGAACGGGGTGATCTC
>CAYYHS010000154.1:0-6282 GCA_964471785.1 uncultured Chitinophagaceae bacterium | reverse complement strand
ACCACTCCTCGCAGAGCGATTTCACGTTGATACGGGCGAAATCAATCTCATAAAGCGATGGCATCGCTTCGCTGGTTAGGCAGTGAACTCAGATCGAAACACTCGCTGTGATGCAGCAACCACTCCTATCACCAAAGCCATCAACAGCGTGCTTTGCACCGCCGCGCCTCCGATATTGAAGAGCCGCAATTGAGAGAGGATCTCTACCGAAACCGGCTTTGTGCTGTACGTGTAGAGAAGTATCGAAGAAACAAATTCACCGGCGGAATTGACAAACACGAGAAGGGCTCCGGAGATAATCGCCGGAACGAGAAGTGGAAGGATCACCTTTCGAAAAGTGGCCGCCGGCGGCGAACCAAGCACCTCGGCCGCGTCGTAGAGCGAGGGACTGATGGCTTCGAGTCCCGCCGTCGTCGATCGGTACAGCAATGGCAGGTTTCTGACCGCGTACGCAAGGGGCATGATCCAAAATGTTCCGATCAGAATCGATTGGAACGAGAAGACGGTGGGCCGGCTGAAACTGAGAATGAGTCCCACGGCGATGACGGTCCCCGGAATTCCAAACGGTATCGAGAGAACTCCTTCAAGCACTTTCCTTCCCCAAAATTGTTTCCGCGCGACAAGATACGATGCAACGACTCCAACCAGAATGACAAGCGCGGTTGCAACCGAGGACATGCGAACGCTGTTGATGAGTGGATCCAGGAGTTCAGATTCGGTCAGGAGTTTAGAATAATTGGCAACGGTAAATGCCGAGGGAAAAATTTGGAAGGTCCAGGAACCTTCCTTCACAAAAGAGAGGACGACAACCGTAATGATGGGCAACGCAAAGAGAAACGAAATTCCCATCGTGAGCACCACCACGGTCCAGTGCACGAATTTTCCATGATTGATGACCGAAGCGCGGCGCGTGCCCTTTGATTCGAGGAGAACGTGCTGATGCGACTGCCACCACCTGAGCAGGTACAAGATGACAATAGAAATTGCCGCGAGGAGAATCGACAACGCGGCAGCCGAAGAATCGTCACCATTAAGCTTGGCAGTGTAAATCTCTAACGTCAGGAAGCGCGTTGTTCCTCCAAAAAGAAGGGGGGCGGAAAAAGATGCCATGCTTGCCATGAACGTCATGAGCGATGCGGCTACGAGTGACGGCGTCAACATGGGAAGGAGAACCTTCCGGATTGTTCTTGACCTGTTAGCACCGAGGCTCGCCGATGCGTCGAGAGCATTACCGTCCAACTGAGACAGTGCTGAAGAGACAAGCAGGTAGAAGTATACATAGAACGAATAAATGTGGACGACCAAAATTCCCGTCCATCCGTTCACGGTAAAGAAAGAAGTGGGCAGGCTGAGGATCGCTGAAAGAATGCGCGACAACATTCCGCTCTCGCCTATCAGGAAGAGAAAAGAGATAACCCCGACGAGCGGCGGCAACGCGAGCGGGATGAGCAGCGCCCGTGAAAAAAATGCTTTTCCGGGGATATCGACAAAGTTCAAAACATAGGCAAGAAACGTTCCGACAACTGCGCTCCCGATGACACTGAGGATCGATATGAGGATTGAATTGAGGGCCGCTTCCAGCAACGACGGACGAAGGAGGCCTCGATAAGCATCGAACGAAAACGACGTTCCCCCGGTGCTCTCACGGACGAGAGACCACAACGGGAAAAGGATGTACGAGAGGGCGAAAAACCCCACGATGAGGAGAAGCGAATATGGAGGAGCAGTCCGCTCGCGGATCCGTTTATGCACCGATAACCTTCCGGCGATGTGAACCTGAAATCGAGATGGTCGCGAAATCTCCGACGTCACCGACAAATTTTTTGTCGGACGCAGATCGTGACACCCTCACCAACTCCCCTCCGAATTCTACTGTATATTCAACGAGGGACCCCGAAAACTGTTTATCAACGATTTGGGCGCGTACGGTCCCCGAACGTTTCGAGAGAATGATTTCCTCCGGCAACACAGCGAGAAACTCTCCCGGTCTTACTGCCCCGATTTGGAAAAAGTCCTTGCAAACCTTGGACGAAAACAGATTGGCATGGCCGATGAATGTCGCGGTAAAAGTGTTCGTGGGATGAAAATAGAGTTCATCGGGGGTTCCAATCTGTTGCACGATTCCCCGGTTGAGAACTGCGATTCTGTCCGACAACGCCAATGCTTCGCCCTGGTCGTGAGTAACGTAAATCGTCGTGATCCCGACCTCACGCTGTAGTCGCTTTATCTCTGCTCGGGTTTCAAGACGTAATGCATAATCGAGGTTAGAAAGGGGCTCATCAAATAACAAGACTCGCGGGGCAACGATCACTGCCCGAGCCACCGCCACCCGTTGCTGCTCTCCCCCACTCAACGAGGGAACAGGCACGTTTGCCTTCTCCGCTAAGTGAACTTTCGCGAGCACCTCCATCACTTTCGTTCGGATCTCCGGCCGTTTTTTGTGCTGTACTTCCAGCCCGTATGCGACGTTGTTGAACACCGTCATGTGCGGAAAGAGAGCATAGTTTTGGAATACGATGCCGACGTTTCGCTTTTGCGGGGAGAGGTGAGTTATGTCATCGCCGTCCACTACGACACTTCCCGAAGAGGGCTCTTCGAGTCCGGCAATAATGCGGAGAAGCGTCGTCTTTCCGCATCCGCTCGGCCCTAGGATAGAGAAGAATTCACCATCGTGAATTTCGATTGAAAGGGGGGCAAGTGCCTGGGTCCCGCCGAAGGATTTGGAGATATCGTTGAGATTAACTGAAGACAATGCGATTATCGGAATTAGGATTGTAAGTGCCGCGTTACCGAGGCTGTTACTGCAGTCCCCGGCCTTTGATTTCTTCGTCCCATTTTTTCATCCAGGTCGATTCACGCTGAGCAATCAATTCCCAATCAACTCTCATGGAGGTAATCGATGCCGAGGCAATCCAATCCGGCAATTTTGATTTTGGGATGTCATTCCGCGCCGGAATGCGGTAGAACTTATTTGCCTGGAGAATTAAACTCTCTTCGGTCGTCACAAACTCATAAAACTTCCTGGCAAGTTCTGGATGCCTGCACCCGCGGACGATCGCGATTCCGTCCGTCACCAGCACCGTCCCTCCTCTTGGAAAATTGTAGCCAAACGGATATCCGTTCACTCTCGCCTGAAGTACAATATCGGGCATATCCCAGATGGAGACCGTCGCCTCTTCGCGGGCAAGCTTCAAATACATCTGTGTCGGGTCGGACGTGTATGACTTCGTATTCGCGTCCAACCGGCGGAGCCAGTCAAAGCCGCTCTCTTCCGATCCGGTCCTGGCGACGGATAACGCGATCATCGCCGAAAAAACCGTTCGGAGAGTACCCGACGCAAGTGGATATCGCAGTATGATTCTCCCCTTCCATTTTGGATCAAGTAGGTCGTCCCATTCTTTCGGCGCCTCGTCCTTCGTCAAGAGGCGGGAATTGAACACAATCACTTCCGGAGTCACAAATGTTCCGTACCACGCGTCGTCCGGACTTCGAAATTCGGGGGCAACGCTGTTTGCCCAACTCGGACGGTATGGAGTAAGGAGGCTTTCCTTTTCGGCTCTCATAAAAATAGTGGATGGCGATCCCCACCAGACATCCGCCTGAGGATTTGACCTCTCCGTGCGGATTCTATCGTACGCGTCCTGCGAACCCATATCAAGCCATTGAACGTCGACATCGGGATTCGCCGCTTCGAATTCTTTTTCGAACTCTTCCAGCATTTCTTTTCCGTGTGGAGAATAGATAAGGAGGGGCGTTTTGGAGGGACGCGTGCATCCGGCGAGAGAAATCAAGACAACAAGACAGACTTCTTTCATTGCAGATTCTTTTTCTTCGCTCTTATTCTTAAGTCTTACGTTTGACGTCTAACGTATTACGTACAACGTCTCACCTCTTTTCACTTGCCCCTGACTTCCCCACCGAAATCATGTTTGCAAACATTCTGAAGGCGCCTTTGTTCATCTCTTTCAATTCACGGTACCACACATACGCGGTGTAGATGTAATTGCCCTTGCCGTAGGATGCCCGCAGCAACCCAGTGTCGATCTGCGGCTCGCCCGGATCGGCACACGCCAACAACTTCTCGTATTGGGAGGGAACTTTCGAAGGCATATACAACGACCGTTCTTGCACCCAGTCGTCCCATGCGGCAGCATCGATCTTGTTTGGTGAGTTGAAGAGGATATTCCCAGGCTCCAGCACAGTCACTGGCGCGCTTTCGACGGTAATTCGGTCGCGGGATATCGAGAAAGGGTACGGCGCGTACTCTGGTTTCCACTCTTCAATACGCTGGTACATCACTATCAGGGTTCCGCCGTTCTTCACGTAGTCGAGAAGTCGTGCATTATTTTTGACCAGATCGGGGCGCACGAGATACGCACGAATATCGATGATGATCGCGGAGTAGGATTGCAGATCGGACGATGTCAACTCCTTCTCTGTCAAGAGATAGTGCTCAACTTTCAATCCATCGAGCGTTCGACTGAACACATCGTCATAGCTCTGCACAATGCCAACCTTCATTCCCGGAGAGACGGCCACATCAAATTTTCTGAGCGTGACCAGAGCAGTATCCGTTTCGATGCATACTTTCGCAGAATAGGCCCCCTCCGCAAGAGCACGCGGAGGAACAAGCATAACACTGTCTGTATAGACACTGTCTTCTCTGCCTATCACAAAATCGCTATTCAGCGTTTCCCATCCGGCGGGAGCGATAATGTTCACTCGCCCAGCGGACTTATTTGGAAAATAATTCTTCACCTGGAATGGAATCTTGATCGGCTCTTCCGCTACGCGGAAGGTAGGAGATGAAAGAAAGACGGCCTGGTTCGGTGCTACGTCAAGAAAGACCGGCACCATTTCACGTTGAACGACTCCGCCGGCGGAGTAAGAGGCATTAACCGTGATGAGGGGTTGAGTCCTCATTGACTCATAGAGATGGCGGACTTTTGGATAGGTGAACCGTGCATTGTGGCCGACCGTGATTTCATATCGATCTTTCCCCCGCACCTCGAGCCTCTTGCTGGTCCAGCCTTCGGGAACGTCGAGCCCAATGCTGAGGTTCTGCAACGGAACAATCCCTCCTACATCAATCGTGAATTTTTGATCCCGCACCACGATAGAATCGGAGAGAGAGACCGTCAATTGAGATTCAAAAGGAACGAGAGGAAGGTGTATTTCGTCCTCTGTATGCAACCCGCCGAGAAGGTCGTTCCTTGAATTTTTGAACGGGGCACTTTCACGGATCAGGATATATCGTGTCGAATCGAGAAATCTCCCGAACCTGCCGCTGGCAATAACTTTGTCCATTCCTTGTGTCTTGTGTTGCGCGAGCGCCTCGATGGCAAGCCGTGTTGCTGTCTTCCCGAGAACGAGAGTGTCGGATGCGGTTGCGTTGACAACGTCCGGTTTCAGCAGAGTATCGCGCTGGAAGAAGATTCTCATGAAGAGCTTCTTCGGCTGGAACAATGAGACACCGGCTTCGTTCAGCTGTTCCGGATGATATCTTGGATCGGCCGCCAAAGAAAACGCCTGGAGAGCGGCAATGCCTACCGCCTGGTGGTTGCCGTGTCCGGATGTGCTGTCATGATTGGTGAAAAGGACATCGGGTTTCAATTTGCGGATGATGTAAACCAGTCGCGCCACCGTCTCATCTTTTCCCCAGAAATCGAACGTCTCTTTTGCAGTCTTGGAAAATCCAAAATCAACAAAGTTCAGAAAGTAGACTTCGGAACCGATGACCCGTGCAGCCTTTTCGGTCTCGGCTGTGCGAAGCACGCCGAGGTCGGCGTAGAGTTCCGGGCCAATCTCATTCTGTCCTCCCTCTCCCCGAGTGAAACAAACGGAATACGTTTTGACGCCATACTTGTACCGGTAATATGCAAGAGTGGCGCCATCCTCGTCGTCCGGATGAGCAGAGAGATTCATTACTGACGGAACGTGCTGAGCCAGAGCCGGCACAGCAAGGACAAGGGCCAGGGATAAAACGAAAACAATTCTTCTCATTGGACCAGGCAAGAAACGGTTGGGGGTGAAATTTCAATCAATATATTTAATTCGGAGGTCGGATGCAATGGAGAGCGTGACAGGCGGCGTACTAATTTGAGAGGAAAAATTAATATCCCTCCGTCGTGTCATTCTAAACGAGTCCCGCGGATGAGGGACGAAGTGAATGCCGATGGCATCCCTTCGGGAGAATCCACGTAAGTTTCATGGCATGGATCTTTCGCCCCGCGGATAAGCAGGGTTCGGGATGACGCCTATTAAGCATTTCTAAGATCACTC
>CAYYHS010000153.1:0-6348 GCA_964471785.1 uncultured Chitinophagaceae bacterium | reverse complement strand
ATGGAAGCGATTGGGAGGTAGACGATATCCCCACTGAATGGGTCGGCGTCGTGCGCGACGGAGGATTCTACGGTCATCCCTTTGCCTATGCCGACGGCATCTATTTCGATTTCAACCGCCACGAGGAATACCAGCGCTTGCTTCCGATTACGCACGAGGACAGCATGCACGTTCAATCGATGAAACACCCTGCGGCTCTGATCCAAGCGCACTCCGCACCGATGGCGATCGAGTTCTCCAATTCATCCTTCCCCGAGCAATTCCGGAATGGGGCGTTCGTCGCCTATCGCGGATCATGGAACCGAAGCGTTCCAACGGGTTACAAAGTCGTTTTTATGAAATTCAAGAATGAGGGAGACACAACGGCGGAATACGTGACAGATGTCGTGACGGGATTTCAGCCAGCCGGATCCACCTCGCAGAAAACGGTGTGGGGTCGCCCGGTAGGATTGGCAACGGACCGGCGTGGAAACTTGTACCTCAGTTCCGACGATCTAACGCAGTTCATTGCAGTCATTTCTCCGGTGCACTAGAGGGGCAGCCCATTGGGGGGGAGGGTTGGCCAAATCAGTGTCCACACATCGAATTCTCCCAACCTTTTGCGCCGGGCATAAAAAAAGCTCTGACGTTGGACGCCAGAGCTTTTTTTTGCACCTCACCATTTCTTAGAATGTCTTTATGGAGCTGTTTGGGTCCATCGAATTGCCGGCAAGATCCGTAAGATTGAAAATGGTTAAGGTATATGGAGACGGAAGCGCTACGCTCGTCGTCACCCCCAATTGAACGACATAGGACCCACCGCTATTCCCCAAATAGTTGGCACTATTCACGCTAAAGTTCACGCTGGCATTATTGCTGAAAAGATAGTTCGCGGTGATTTCCGCCTTTGCAATGTTCAAGGGTTCCGAGAAGCGTACAGTGTATATCCAAGAGTTTGTACCGGTACCCGCAGCAACACTCGTCGAGGCGAGCACTCGAGGCTGTATCTGATCGGTCACGGTAATAGTATTGCTTGCCGGTCCTTCCACAAGATCTTTGCTCTCCGCACGAACGATATATCTCACATTGCCGGATGTCAGGGGGTCCGTCGCTCCGATCGGTATCACCAGTGAGCCGCTGTTGTCGGTTGCCTGCAATGCGAAGACGTTTCCCACAAGGAGATTAAACGACCCGCCGTTGACGCTCTTGTAGATATTGTAGCTTCGCGCGCTTGGATCGGAACTCCATTCCAACCCGACAGATCCGCCGCTGTAATCGAGGAAGCCGAAGAGTCCTGCTACAGTCCTTCTTGTCAACGTCGGCGCGCCGGGGACTGTAGACCCGCCGCTTGTCGTAAACTGCAGAACTTCGAAGTCGCCGGTAATTAAAGTATTGTTGGCAAGTACATTGTTCGCCAAATCCGTAATCTTTCCGGAGCTGAAGGCGGCAACGGCACTGACGGTATATCTTGCCGACCCAACAATTCCCTGCGGGGTAAGCGTCAGCTGCGTGAAACTGGCATTCCATTGAGCCGAAAAGTTAATCGCCGTCGCAGTCTTCTTAAGGCCGACGTACGTTACCGCAATGTCGTCAAGGATCGTGCTGCTTCCCAGGGGTAGATCCGTGCGCGTGTATGCAGTCTGTTTGATCGGCTCGGAAAATGTATAGACCACCTGGAGGTTGTTGAGGGAGATATCCGAAAGGTTTTCCGGAGAAAGTGCAATGACCTTGGGAGGAACATTATCCACCGGGGTGATCTGGATTCGCTCCGAGACAACCTGCGATCGCAGCGAATCGCTTACCACATTCGCCGGAAGCGTAAATCCTGCCAGCGTTCCCTGGAGTGATCCGTCGTTGCTTCGCGCCTGGAGCGTGACCGTAAGGCCATTGTCGATCGCCGTGAAGACAAAAGCACCGGTCGTCGAGGAAATAGTCTCACCGAGCATGACATTGGGAACGACGGTTGCGTCATAAAGCATCACCATCGCATTTGCCACCGGCTGTTGGTTCTGATCAACAACCTGCCCCTGTACCATTGTATTGAGATATGAAATGTCTAGATGAGTGGCGCCGACCAAATCGCTCACCGCGAGCGAATCGCCGGGAGCAAGAGAAGTAAACTTAATCGTCACTTGACTGTAATAATAATCGCGGTATTTCTTTGTCGGATCTGTCTGTTTCGCATTATAATCCACGAGCGAGACGGTCATGATATACGTGCCCGTAGCCACCGCCGTGCCGTTGACGATTTGGTACTGACCGGCAGGAACATTGGCGAATGAATACGCGCCTGCACCGTTCGAGGTCGTCGATTGGACGCCTCCTTCATAACCGACGGAAATGACCGCGCCGGCGACCGGTGCGGCGGTAATGGCGTTTTTGATCAGGCCGCTAATCGTTCCCTTCGGCTGGTAGGTCATCAGCGAAGTTTGAACGGGTTCGATCGGTGTCGAGGAATCCTGCTTGCATCCGGCCAGCACTGCAAGAATGCATGCGATACATATTGTCATGAGCGAGCGTTGTCGAGTCATACGAATCTCCCTTCGAGTTCAAGTAGTTGGGGAACTAAACTAAAGAATGGTTCACATTACATGATGATTGGAATGCCGATTTGTATGCCGGCTGACATTCCTTTCATCGTAAAATTGAGGTCGGCACGCTGCGGCCGGACTGTGGATGCATAATTATATCGACCCTCGAGTGAGAACGACACTCCCGCCTGATCAAAAAATTCCAGCCCAAAGAGGGCGTGAAGCTGGGGGAGCTGCGCGTTCACTTGCGCGACGCCGATCCGTGTGGAATACGTTCGCTGGGTATTCAACCAAATATAACCCAAGCCTCCCCCTCCGTAAATGGAAGCCGTCGAAATCGGCAGTCTCAAAATATATGATCCGCCTGCATAGTACATCTGCAGATAATTTATGGAATTGTTTTTCACCGATTTCAAAACATCTCCGCCAAATTCTCCTTGAACAGATTGAAAACTACCGGGAGAAACCCGCAATCCTACAAGGACGGAATAGTAATTTCTAAAATCGCTCCCCGACGGGAGAGAAAAATTTCGTTCGATAGAATTATAAATAGCGTTAACATCTGAAAATTTTTGACCGAAGTAACTTCCCGCAACGAAGAAAGAGAGTGCGGGCATTACAGATTTTTGCTGAACTGCGAGATTTTGTTTTTGCTGTCCCCATCCTAACGACGGTGGAATAAGCAATGACGCCAACAAAATCAGAATCATTACTGAGTTTGACGTCTTCATAGATAGGTCCTTCGTGTGCAGTGGTTGGTCGAAGAGCTCCTGCGTTCATGCGATGGTACTTGAATATTGCTTCAATGTCAACAAGAACATGCCGGGGAGTGAGAGATCGTGATGTGCGACATTGATAGGTTGACGAAAACGACGTCTTTACGCCAAGGCGGGGAGTGCGGCGCGTGGAACTCTTAATCGGGATCCCGCTTCAGCGGACTTCGACGGACTGAAGCCGGGTGTTTCGTTTTATTATTTCGTGTCGGAGTTTGTTTCAGGAATGAGTCAACAACGTCAGGAGCGATGTGGTTTTACTCTCGCGGATTTCACTTTCCCTTCCAGTCGGGCTTCCGTTTTTCCATGAAGGCATTCATTCCTTCTTTCTGATCGTCGCTTGCGAAAAGCATGTAGAAATTCTTCCTCTCGAACTCCAGGCCTCCTTCCATTGTCGTATCGAACGATTTGAGCACAGCCTCTTTTGCGAGACGGACTGCCAGCGGAGGTTTAGCGGCGATGGACTTTGCCAAAGTCCTGGCCTCTTCGACGAGGTATTCATTCGGTACGACGTTCACGACGAGCCCCCACTGCTTTGCCTCCTCTGCACTCAGCAAGGCGCCCGTAAGTACCATCTGCATCGCCTTGTACTTTCCGACTGCTCGAGTGAGCCGCTGCGTACCTCCCGCCCCGGGGATGACACCAAGATTGATCTCCGGCTGACCGAACTTTGCCGACTCCGAAGCAAGAATGATGTCGCAGGTCATCGCAAGCTCACAGCCTCCGCCCAGGGCAAATCCCCCCACCGCGGCGATAATCGGTTTCTTGATCTTGCGGATCCGGTCCCATCGGGCAAACTGGTCGCGCTGCAGCATTTCCATGGCCGATGCATCGGCCATCTCCTTGATATCGGCGCCGGCTGCGAACGCTTTATCATTTCCTGTGAGAATGATGCAGCGGACGTCGCCATCCTTGTCCAGTTCCTCGAGCGCGGCAACAAGTTCCTCCATCAATTTGATGTTGATGGCATTCAGGACATCCGGACGATTCAGCTGAACCAGTGCATACCCGGATTCTTTTGTAACGATGATCAAGTTAAAAGCCATATTTCTGTACCTTACTTTTTTAGGTACGATGTAAAAGACCGGTGAACAGGCGTGAGTTGAAAACCCCTTTCCGTACGAGAAACACTCCACAAATCATCAGACTTATCTTCTCGAAATCTGAGATAGAAAGTAGTCTTGAGCTGGCGCCCCAGCAAAATTCGCGCCAATGCGGGTTCCACTCCATCCATACATGGGGTCGGGCGGATGAACCCTGAGACGATAATCACGATAGTATCCTCACCCCACTGCACTTGGTTGCGGATTGACGTCCCGAGACACGGAACGGGATTTAGTGTTTGGATCGTCATCATGACGTGGCCGTCGATGGAATCAAGAGCGAAACTGTACGAATTCTCCTGGGCAACGGATATCGTGCCGGCCGCCAGCACACTGAGAACTATTCTCATCAAGGAAAATCGCAATTGTACCTCACCGTCATTACTCGGAGGCCTGCCGTCGTCTTCTTAACTTCTTGTAGTTGATCGGTCTCTTCTCGTTGAAGGCTCGTATTCCCTCGATGATTTCCGGGGCAGAGGTATGAACCGTGAGCCAATCCTTTGCATGTCCGATTGTCATCGCCCAGGAAAAATTACGCCAGAAGTTCAGCTGCTCCTTTGTGTAGCGCGTGCAATCGGGCAACTTGTTCACCAATGTCTCAACCATCGTCTCGACCGCCTTATCCAGCTTCCTGCGCGGCACAACCTGATTGATCAATCCCCACGAAAGTGCCTCTTTTGCGGTGAGAGTTTTCCCGAGCAAAAGGATTTCGCGGGCACGGCGGTCCCCTACGATAATCGGCAGCCATTGCGTGCCGCCTGCAGCAGCCACGCTCCCTCGTGAAGTGCCGACATGTTTGATAATAACATCGGGAGCGGCAATGGCAAAATCGCACGACATCTGAAGCTCGTTGCCGCCGCCAACCACCATTCCGTTGAGCCTCGCGATCGTCGGTTTACCGATATTACGAAGCCGGTCAAAGGTCTCGATGAAAACTCCCATCCATTTATAGAAGTCGTCCGGCTTCTTCAAAAAATCGTCGTTCCACTCTTTGATGTCGGCGCCGGTACAGAATGCCTTTGAGCCTGAGCCCGTGATGACAATAACGGCGACATCATCGTCCCACTGGGCGACCTGAAGCGCATCTTCGAGTTCCTGCAGCATTCCGAGGTTGAGGGCGTTGTGGACCCCGGGCCGATTAAGTGTGATCGTAGCCGAGAAGTTCTTTTTTGAATAGAGAATCGTTTTGTACGATTTCGGTCGCGGGGAGTATTTTTCCATTTTGCAGTTGGGAAGTTAATCGCCGAACGACCGAATTTCTTCGGTGAGGCTCACTTCGGCGTACATCAGCGTGACGTATTTTGCCGCAAACGACATTAAGTCTTTTGCAGCAGCCCTGCCGGCAGATGAGGCCATGGCCTCGTCGAGAACATCCTTCGAGTCGAAATACATCTCACAAAGCAGATACCAGGGAGTTTCGTCGATCGCCGATCCGGTGATCCTAGAAACTTCAAAATTTCTGAGCCCGGGAAGTTTTTTGACAAGAGGCGTATGAATTTCTGAGTAGTGTTTGTCGAACCCCGGTACGTCATCCGGCTTTTTATAGAGGGCGATAAGCTTGACCATGAAATTCCTTGCGTCGGTTGATGAGGGTTTGTCGGCAACGGCGTAATATAGGCGAACAACCGGGAAAAATCAATTGAAAGGGAAGCGGAGTAGTGATATAGTTCGTCATTCCCGGCCTGTAAGAAACAGGGATAGACTCCAGCGGTGCCGAAGGCATCCCTTCGGGAGAATCCAAGCATTGTCCTTCTAATCTCAAAATGGATGCTCACTTTTCCCGAAGGAATCACTTTGTGACGTGGTCATGACGTGCTTCTATTCAATTTGCAACACTGCCGGAAGCGGGATCACTCAGAGTGACTATCTTTTTAAGCATCATCATTGGCAAAAGACCACACTATCTACACCACGCCTGTTTGAATTTCCTCGCTGATTTCTCTATACTATGGTGAGCGTTCG
>CAYYHS010000152.1:0-6397 GCA_964471785.1 uncultured Chitinophagaceae bacterium | reverse complement strand
TGCTGAACCTTGCATGGATTGTCGTCCTCGCTGTCCCGATGGCCGTCCTCGTCGCAACGCTGATGGCGTTCGGAGCGCTTTCCGCAAGCAGCGAAGTCACTGCGATGAAAGCAAGCGGCGTGAGCTTGTACCGGATGATGCTTCCGGTTCTTCTGGCCGCCGGCGTCATAACCTATTTGATGATCCAGTTCGACAACAAAGTACTTCCCGAAGCCAACCACCGGCTGAAAACTCTGACAATCGACATCCGGCGCAAGAAGCCGACCTTTACCCTCATTCCGGGGCTTTTCTCCCAGGATCTGCCGGGGTACAGCATGCTCGTGAGAAAAACTTTTGCGGAATCCAACAATCTCGAGGGTGTCATTATTTATGATCATACGAATCCCGCAAAGAATGTCGTCATCACGGCCAAGCGCGGTGTCCTTTCCTTTTCTTCCGACTATCGCCGCCTCATTATGGATCTCTATGACGGCGAAATTCACGAACTCACGACGACCGACAACAAATCATATCGCATCATCCAGTTCGGGCGGCAAGTCCTCACAACGCAGGCCGAAGGGTTTGACTTTGAGCGCTCCTCGGAGAACACGTTCAGCCGCGGCGACAGGGAGTTGAGTGCCGGAGAAATGCTGTACATTGTCGACAGCCTTCGCGTGCTTGAAGTCGCCGCGCAAAACCGGATTCATGCGCTTTCCGACGGACTTCAGGAAAAACTTTTCACCGGCTCCATCGCTCCGCATTCCGACTCGCGTGCTTCGTGGCGCGGGATCGAACCGTATACAAACATCACGAGCCAACTGATGATGATGAGGAACACCCTCGACGCCGAGATCGCCAACGACAATGCCTTGGCGCGGATGATCCGTCAGTACAAGGTCGAAATTCACAAGAAATATTCCATCCCGGTGGCCTGTTTTATTTTCGTCCTCGTGGGAGCGCCTCTCGGGGTCATGTCGAAGCGGGGCGGCGTCGGGGTGGCGGCGTCGATGAGCCTCGGGTTCTTTCTTCTCTACTGGGCCTCGCTGATCGGCGGGGAAAAACTTGCCGACAGAGAGTTCATCCAACCATGGCTGGGAATGTGGATTGCGAATATCGTTATCGGGGCATTCGGTCTGTTCCTGACGTACCGAATCGCCCGCGAAAATGTTGAATTGCGTTTCGACTGGTGGAAACGCCTGGTTCCACGAAAACTCCGAACTCAGCTCTGATCCGTCCGCCTGAGGGACCCACTTACCCTGCGAAGATTCTATGAGACTGCTAGACCGGTATATCATAAAGCAATTCCTGATGACGGCCCTCTTCGGCATTATTACTTTCACGATCATTTTTGTCGTGATAGACTTGATGGAAAAACTGGACGACTTTCTCGACAAGAAGGCGGCGGCGACGATCATCGTCCAGTACTATATCGCCTTCACTCCGGAAATGATCAAGCTCATGACGCCCGTTGCGGTCCTTCTCTCGAGCCTCTTCACGACCGGGAAAATGTCCACCAGCAACGAACTGACGGCCATGAAATCGAGCGGGGTGAGCTTGTACCGCTTCATGACCCCGATGTTGATCCTTGCTCTCTTCATCAGCGTCGTCTCCGTCTTTTTTAACGGCTGGGTCGTACCATATGCAAACCAGCATAAGTCGTATATCGAACGCACGTACCTGCAGCGTGATTACGAGACAACCGCCAAGTCAAATATTTATGTCCAGGACGGACCGCGGCGCATCGTCTACATTAGCTACTTCGACCGCACTGCAAACGCCGGCGGGCGGGCATCCGTCCAGGAATTCAGCGACTCCAATTTGATCAGCATCAAGAAACGGGCCGACGGAAAAGAAATCCATTGGGACAGCACCTCGGGCAGATGGACAATGCTGGGAACCACCGTACGGGAGTTTATCTCCGGCAAGGAAAACATTCAGATGCTCGACCGGTTCACGATCGACAGCCTTCACTTCGTTCCCGCCGACATCATAAAGAAAGAGGAGAAACCCGACGAGATGAACTATTTCGAACTGCAAAAGTTCATCGAACGGCAGAAACGAACAGGAAACGAAATTGCCCGATGGCAAGTCGACTTCTATAGCAAAGTGTCATTTCCGTTTGCCAGTTTTATTGTGGTGTTGTTCGGCGTTCCTTTTTCTTTCGGAAAGCGCCGTGGGGGATTAGCGGTGCAGTTCGGTATTTCGGTGGCTGTCTGTTTCATCTATTTAATATTCATGAAGACAAGCCAGGTATTCGGCTACAACGGCGATCTTCAACCACTCCTGACTGCGTGGCTTGCGAATCTGGTCTTCTTCTTTGGCGGGATCGCCAACATCATCCGGGTTCAGAAATAGTTTTCAGAGCTGAACCTTCACCGTCAGTTGCGTCGTCAACGCCACTTCCCCCCCTCCGAGATCCTGGAGATGCAATCCGACTTCCGAGCTGATCTGCCTGTTATAATTCGCTGTTGACCAAGCTCCGTCGAGGGCGCTCAGAACATGATTAACCACGATGAGACCCGTGGCCAGCCCTGCAGTATAATAGTAGTCGTTGGCCTTACCGCGGTTGTCGGCATACGTTTTCATCTGCTGAGGTATGTAGTTAACGTTGTATCCGTCGTCGCCGTACCGTGTGCCGTCAGGTCCGACGTAGGTATCCCATCCGTACTTAAATTCTGAGTATTTGCCGATCAATTCATAATATTGCTGTGTGTTGTATGATGGCAATTCGTGTGAAAAGCCAATCGTATGCGTGAGCGATTCCCACGCATTGATCTGTGCGAAATCTACTCTTTGCCAGGGAGGCAGAGACGTGTTGGGGTTGATGGCAATAGTCGGGTACGTTGTCCCTGCCACTTCGTAATTGGCGCCGTTCTGATTGATCCACTGCGCATAATCAACGGCGCTCCAATGTTGATTGGCGTAATTCTGAAACTCATTGGTTTTGTTATTCCCCTTGTTGTTGTAAACGATCGCCGCAGTGACAACCGCTACTTCGACAGCGAAGAACACGGCACCTTTCACGTACCGTTCCGAATAGTACTCGCCCGAACCTGGGACCAAGAGCGACATCGCTCCCCCGAGCAAGGAACTCTTCTTTTTCGAATCTTCAACCTGGTTTTGGATCATGATGCTTTTTGTTTGTGGCAGCGAGTCTGTAACACTCGCAGACAGCAAATCCACCCGTGCGTTTCCCGTCAAACCGTGCAGGCCTCCCAACGCGATTAAGGGGAAGAGGAAAATACTCATTACTGTTTTCATAGACGCGATTCTCCAAAAAGTATGAATCCTGGTGACACTTTGTTCGCTCGTGTCACTTCATTGACCTCGTCGTTATTCGAGGTCGAAACCGAAGAGAATACCAAAGTAGAAGCGCCATTCCTTTCCATAAGAAACCGGCGGGTTGTTTTGTGTTAATGTAAAGGAATCGAACCCGTACGTTCCGTTGAAGAAAATGCTTGTGGGATATGCGTAAAAAGATATTGCCTGCAGTCGAAGTTCAAATCCGGCATCTCTTTTAAATGATTTCAGAACCGGACTTCCATTCCATGCGTCGCCGTAATCATAATGCACCGATCCGTATAGCTTGTCGAAGTAGACCTGAAGGAATCGGAGATCGATATTCTCCCACAATGGAAAACGGTACGTAGCATTCGCCGTGGCGACTCCGTTTCCGCCGAGAGCGTAAAACGGATACCCCTTCATGCCGATCAACCCGCCGGCATAGAAGTCAAAGAAATCGGGAATCAGCGGGCCAAAAATTGTCCCACCGCGTACAGAAATCGAAAGAGTGTGCTTCCATCCCGGAAGCTGCAAGTACTCGCTGTACTTCACTTCGGCTCTTGGGAAATGAAACGGGGACAGTACCGGCGACAACCCCGATTCCGTCTCTTGATACTCGTTGTTAAAATTGAACTTGTCCAACTCGTAATCGGCGCGGAGGAAGAATTTTCTGCCAACGGGGTTTATGTCTCTGTCGCGCGATGGAAGAATGCCGTTAAATTCCCACGAAAGGAAGAGGTCATTCCCGATGAAGTAGAGCTCAGTCGACCCCGAAATATCCTGCTGCAGCGATTGGGAGAACGTGGAGGCGATATTCTGGCTGTATCGGCTGTGTGCATAGCCGAGCGTTACCACATCGGCCTCGGTAAAGAGATTCTGTTTGAAGTTGATATCGAATTCCAGCAATCCGTAACTCGGGTCGAACGAAACGGTATCCAGGCCGAATACGCCGTCGACGGCCTTCGCATTCCTCGTGATGTCATAAAGTTCCAGCGACACCACCGGCGAAAGCCCCAGTTGATAGAGTCCCGGAATTCGATCCTTGTATTCGAAGATAAAAAACAGATCCCGCTCGAACTGGCGATTCATCGCCGCGCCGCCGAAAATGTCGTACTTATCGATAACATCGGACGAGGTAAAGTAGAATCCTGGTTTGATGTAGTCGAGCCCTTTGTTGGCTGTGCTGTACTCGTCCACACGGATGAAGGGGACAATCGAGAGGCTGGTAAAAATATTCCTGTACGGTTTCGCAGCAATGTTCGGAACCTGCGTATCGTCGTACGCCCGCAAGCGAGACCAATCGATCCGGTTCCCCGCATCGGTGGAATCCATCACCACCGGGGCAATGGGGGTTTTCGTCACGTACGCGTGCTCTCCAAAAACGTTCGGCTTGGGAGATTGAAGCAGGTTCAGCTTAAACCCTCCCGATGTGTACGACGCGAAAGCGATATTGCCGTCGCGGTCAACCGAAGGCATGAAGGCGCCGCCAAGAACATTCGAGACCTGGCCGATTGATCCTGTCTCAACATCGTATGTGTAGATATTGAAGATTCCGGTTCGGTCGGAAACGAAATAGATTTTCTTTCCATCCGCTGAATACACAGGGTTCCTCGCATCATCATTCCCGGGCACGAGCGATTCGAGTTTCCCGTCCGAGATCGTAATACGGTCGACGTCCTGTTCTTCGCGCTGCGAGTATCCGAACACCACGCTCTTACCGTCCGGCGACCATTTGGGCGTGAACACCTGCTCTCCGTTCTTAAAGTCCGTCAGCATCCGGAAATTCTGTCCAGCATTATCCACAATCCCCAGATTCATCGTTCCGTCTTTCTCAGTAGCAAAGACAATTTCCCTTCCGTCCGGAGAAACGGCCGGATTCAGCGCCCGAAGGGCATGCGTAAGGCGCGTTTCTTTTTTCGTCTCCAGGTTGTAACGATAGAGGTCCGATACATCGGCCCAGTGAGGATTGTCGCGCGTCGTCTTTGCGTAATAGATCTCTTTGCCGTCGGACGACCAGGAGACAGAGGAGTGCACCTTTTCGTCGATCTCTTCCTCTTTTTTTGTGTCAATGTCGTAAATGTAGACGGAAGAGATGCCGAAATAGTCGGAGGTTTTGTTCGATGTATAGGCGATCTTTTTGCCGTCAGGAGAGAAGGCGGGATAAAAATTCCCAAAGCCAATGTTGCCAATTGTCTCTCCTTCTACCCTGTCGGACATGATCGGCTCCACGCGGCGCTTGTAGTCGTCGACAACATGTTGATGCCATTCAGCGTACAGCGCTTGACCACTTTTGCCGATGGCACGTTCGATTGCGTCGTCGATGGAAATCGTCGGTAGGTTGGAAAGGTTCCGCGCGATCCGTGCGATCGCATCGGCGCCGTACGTCTCGGAAATGTATTTCACCAAAGCGAACCCGGCGTTATAGCTGGATTCATTGCCGAGACTTGTCTTGCCGAACACGCTCATCTCACTCCACGTGAGCATCTTTCCGTCGAGGGCATACATGCGAAGGATCATGTCGCGGTGAGAATCCCAATAGTCATAGCTCAGCTGCGGCCGATTGAATTGCGCAACCCCCTCGGCGAACCAACTGGGGACGAGGAATCCGGAAATCGGGTAGGAGACAATCACGTTCGGGTAGCCATAGAGCACATCCTGCCGGCGCTCGGCTTCGTAGCCAAGCCATTGAAAATAAATCCCGGGAACATGTCGGCCGAACTTCATCGAAGTCTGGATCTGGATGATGTGAGTGAATTCATGAGTCACCACGTTCCGGAGCCAGTCGTGCGTGCCGCGCAGGTCAAAATCGAGAGCGGGGGCCCACAGTTCGATCTTGTTGTCGTAGAAGTATGCCGCGCCGTTCGAGTAATCATCGTAATCTTTGAGGACAATGCTGACTTTCTGGTCGGGCTCATGATGATAGAGAGAGGTGACCGGACCGTAAATATCTTCGGCCACTTTTGCGATCACCCTCGCGCTTCGCTCTTCTCCGTTGTGGTAATGGACAAAGAAATGAGGCGTCTCGATGGTGAACCAGTTTAACTCGGTGTGATTGAAATATTCATCCTGGGACCAGGCAAGAGCGGGAGAGACGATGACAACGATGGCACTGACGAACATCAACCGAAAGAGGAGA
>CAYYHS010000151.1:0-6403 GCA_964471785.1 uncultured Chitinophagaceae bacterium | reverse complement strand
CGAAATTGTTCTGTCCAAATCTGCCGGTTGTCCACGATTACGGTGAAGATGCCGCTCGTCGGTAAGCCCGGGACAGACGGATACACGGCAACAGAGGAAGTGGAATCGACGAAGGAATGTGCATTGGTGGTGCGAACGCTAAGACAGATCATTGCGAAGAGAACAATTTCTTTTTTCATCGCTGCCTCAGTCTCAGAATGACGAATATTTCTCGCGGAGAGACACTTTGCAAAATCAGCCAACATTGTTTTGCTGGCGTTCGCTAGGGTCTGACTCTCTCCGCGTAGAAAGCGGAATTTCCGTTTGTAACACCGTATAGAATCCCGGTTCTGTTATCTACATCGATCCCTTTCCACCGGAGCGCACCGAGAGTTCTATCATAAATGTTTGTCCACGATTCGCCGTTGTCAAAACTGGCGTACACGGCAGATTCTGACCTTGACCAATAGAGCGGCTCACTGGCAACGTAGACTTCGTTTCCGGATGGACCGCCAACGGCGACAGTGGTCGCGTTAAAGATACGATCGTCGGACGGGAAGAGTTTTTGCCATGATTGCCCGTAGTCCTTGCTGCGCCACAAGCCCTCATGAATAAAGCCGGCATAAAGCCAGCCAGGCCTTTTCGCGTCTGCTTTGATGACATTGAGAATTGATGCTGTATCCCTTCCAAAGGGGAGACCCTGGCCAAGGATCCGCCATGAAGATCCCCCGTCGGACGTTGTGAAAATTCCTTTGTCGGCCTCTCCGAAGTAGAGTGTATTTTTCTGCGTCGGGTCGATGCATAACAATTGATTGGTGCCGCAAATATTTTTTGCCTGATAAGCAGTGACAGCCAGCAACTCGCTCTCTATGAAATCCTTTCTCACCGGCAATGTCTTGAGTGAATCGAGCATCGGGAGCATCATTTTCTTCCAGACGTTTCCATAGTCGACAGATTTGTACAAGCCCGCGCCGTTGCCGACTGCCCCGTCTATGTAAGCAAAGAACACTCCTTTCGTGAATGGGTCTTCTTTGATGGCCTGCACGAAGAGTCCTTGTGCCAGATGAACGACAACTTTACAGTTCTTGCCGTCATCCTCAGTAAGGCAAATAGCACTGAGACGTTCGGAACTGTTCGTCACACCGTATACCATAAGTCCAACCTGAAACTTTGACGGACATATCGCAGTGCTGCAATAATAGTTTTGCGGTGCATCCAATGCGGGAAAAGTTGCATAGGTTTTGCCGCCATCTGTGCTGACACAAGGCTGTCCGTCAGCACCAGCAAACATTACTTTCCCCGGCACGACAGGATCGACAGCGATCATCTCGAGACAAATATTTCCTAATCCCGCGAAGTAATGGGCGTCCCACGTTTGGCACGAGTCCTCGCTCGTACAAATGCCGAACCAATCCATTATATAGAATTTCTTTGGGTTCTTATTGTCAACGATAAATTTCGAGAGAGCCCATCCGATTTGCTCAGGCCGTTGGTACTGAGGGGCAAAATGCCTGAAGTCGCTCCAGGCATAACCTCTCTTTATGATGCGCCACGTTTCTCCCTTGTCGCCTGAACCAAAAAGAGGAACGGCTGCATCATTATTCGGCGATGGGTATTGGCAAATCGCTGCGTAATACACAGAGTTGTCAGGTTGTCCGGAAGAGAGAGTTGAAAAATCAGCCATCCCCAATGATATTGTTTTCTTGGAAAAAGTTTTTCCGCCGTCGATGGACTTATATATTCCATCATTACGGAATGTCGCGAGGATCGCGGCGGGATTATCTTTATCGAAAACCAGATTAGTAATGCTCACTCCTCTTTTCGCGAACAGCGTCTCCCATGTTCTACCTTCATCTGTCGATCGGTAGAGCCTGCCTATCTTTTCTCTTTTGTATGAACCGTGCGGATACAGATAGTCCGCGAAGGGCAAAGAATCGAGCGTTGCCGCATAGAGCAGGTTCTTGTTGAACGGGTTAAACGCGAGGCAGCAGAATGGCTCGCCGGTAAGTCCTGCATACTCCCATGTTTCGCCCCCGTCGTGACTTGTCCAGATTCCTTTCGCGTTGCTTGCGGCTGCGACAAAACTATCGTCGAAGGGATCAACCCCGATTTTCTCCCCATAAAATCGCGTCGCACCGTTGCCAAAGAAGTCGGGCTTGTTTGTCACCAATTTCCAAGTGATCCCTCCGTCGGTCGTCTTATGAATAGCAGAGACCATTTCATGACCCCGAGCTTCGCCAGAAGCGCGGAACATGATGTTTGGATTGATCGCGCTCATGGCAAAGGACTCGACATTGTGATGATATCCTTCTGTCATTCCGTTATTGATTGCGTTCCAGCTTTTCCCGCCGTCGTCACTCCTAAAAACTCCGGCAACGTCGGTCCTTATATAGAGAATGTTGGGATCGCCGGGATGCTGCAACATTCCGGTAACATACCCGCCTCCGCCAAATTCAGAATTCATCCAACGGTATCTGATGTCGGAGTTGCCCGGACTCCCGGCAAAAAGTGAAGACACCGCCAGGAATAGGGTTATCAGATAGTGGATCGGTGCAGCCGGATGATTTGACTTGAGGTTCATCTTCTCAGCTTATGGAAAATCAGATTCATTCATCCCGGCCGCAATCCCTCTCATAGCGCCAGCTATGTTCATCGTATCGGAAAGTGTTTGTTTTGCCCGCCCACGGATACATCGATTGCTGCAGCATTGACATGCGATCAGAAGAACGGAAGCAAGATACTATTCAAAAAGGCTAAATACTAGAAGCTGTCAAAAACGCTTGATCATGCCCTTCTGAAGGAACGCTGACAGATCATTGTCATTCTGAACCCCGTCGTTTTTCAGATGGGGTGAAGAATCCATGACAATGACACACCTTGAATCTACAAGACGTCCATGTCATGGATGCTTCTCCCGCCAAAGGACGGCGGGAGCGGATTTCGGCAAGAACTATCGAGCACCGGGTGATTGGTCGAGTGACAGCCACATCGCCAACGACGATCCAAGGAGATAAAATAGTTTTGGATGAGCATGACGGCCCTCTTGACCCATTCGAAGGAAATGCTGGCCCACACTCCCCGACTATTCAAAAATACGATGATGTTGTTCCAAAAGGATCGTATATTACTGCACGATTGTGCATTTGCAGTTGGCAGAGTTTACCCGCTTACAAGTCTTCTTTAGACAAGGTTGAGAAAATGGAAGATGCTCTCTTGCTTCACAGGCTTCAATTTGCGTTTACGGTTTCGTTCCACTATTTGTTCCCCCAGCTGACGATGGGATTGGCTCTTCTCATCGTCATCATGAAATGGCTGGCGTTTCGAACGGGAAACGAATTGTACAACCACAGCGCCCGCTTCTGGGCAAAAATATTTGCCGTTAACTTTGCTGTCGGTGTGGTGACCGGAATTCCGATGGAGTTTCAGTTCGGTACGAATTGGGCCCGCTTCTCCGTGTATGCCGGCGGCGTTATCGGGCAGACGCTGGCCATGGAGGGAGTCTTTGCATTCTTCCTCGAGTCGAGTTTTCTCGGTTTGTTTCTCTTCGGAGAAAAAAGGCTGGGACCGAAGCTGCACTTCGTTGCGGCGGTGATGGTGTTTGTCGGATCGTGGCTCTCCGGGTATTTGATCGTCGCCACCAACGCATGGATGCAGTACCCGGTCGCATATCAGGTCGCCGCCAACGGCAACCTGTCGCTCTCGAGTTTTTGGGGATTGATCTTCAATCCGTGGATTGGGTGGCAGTATACGCATAACATGATCGGCGCCGTGGTGACGTCGTCGTTTGTCGTGGCTTCGGTGGGTGCGTTCTATCTTCTCGCACACAAGCATGAGGAGTACGGTAAAGCGTTTGTCCGGATCGGTGTTCTTGCGGGTCTCGTTTCGTCAATCCTCATGGCGTTCCCGACCGGTGACGGCCAGGGAAAAAACATTGCATTCCATCAGCCGGCGACGCTCGCCGCAATGGAAGGGTTGTTCGAATCCAAAGAAGGGGCGCCGCTTGTCCTTATAGGCCAGCCTGATATGGAGAAACAACGGCTAGACAATCCGCTTCAAGTGCCAAAAATGCTCAGCTTTCTGACGTACTATCGATGGGGCGCAGAAGTGAAGGGCCTCAACTCGTTTCCCGAAAAAGACCGTCCAACGAATATTCCTCTCCTTTATTACAGTTATCATATCATGGTTGGGCTCGGGACACTATTCATCGCTCTCGCTCTTGCGGCGACGTTTCTTTTATGGAAAGAAAAGCTGTACACGATGCGTGCGGTTTTGTGGATGTTGATGCTTGCCTTCCCGTTTCCGTATATTGCCAACACGGCCGGCTGGATGACCGCGGAGCTTGGCCGTCAACCGTGGCTTGTGTATGCGTTGATGCGAACTCCGGACGGAACATCAACAATGGTCTCCGCAGGGAATACGCTCTTTACGCTCCTGGGCTTTGCAGGAATGTATTTTGTCATTGGTGTGCTCTTCCTCTTTCTTGTCGCGAAGACAATCAATCAAGGGCCGGTCGCGGAAGTGAAAGATCACCAATAATTCCAGCGTGCTTTCTCCTTTTCAGCGGTGAAATTTTTCGATTGGAGTAACAATGGAAGTTCTTTGGTTTTGCGTTGTAGCATTCATGCTGGCGATGTACACGATACTCGATGGATTCGACCTGGGAGCAGGCATTCTCCATTTATTTGTTGCGAAGAACGAGGATGAGCGACGCACGGTACTCAATGCTATCGGTCCGGTCTGGGATGGGAATGAGGTGTGGTTGCTTGCCGCAGGGGGCACGCTCTATTTCGCATTTCCCCTTCTCTACGCATCGAGCTTCAGCGGTTTCTATCTCCCCCTGATGATGGTGTTGTGGCTCCTGATGCTACGCGGTCTCGGCATCGAGTTGCGTCACCATATCAATCATCCGATGTGGAAGACATTCTGGGACGCACTCTTCGCAGCCGGAAGCATCCTGCTGGCAATTTTTCTCGGTGCAGCACTCGGCAACGTTGCCCGCGGCGTTCCGTTGAACGAGCAGGGGTACTTCTTTGCTCCGTTATGGACGTCCTTTACGGTTCAACCCGAAGCGGGCATCCTTGATTGGTTCACCGTGATGATGGGAGTGCTTGCATTACTCACACTCGCCAACCACGGAGCGAACTACCTGGCGATGAAGACTGACGGATTTGTGCAGCAACGCTCGCGGCAGGCGGCATCACTCACCGAGTGGGGTGTTCTTCTCTTTGCCGTTGCTACGCTCGCAGCGGCATCGTCGATTCGTCCCGAAATCTGGACCAACTATGCCAATCATCCCTGGGGCTCCATTTTTCCGTTGCTCGGGACGTTGGGATTGTTTGGAATGATCTATTACAACAAGACGAGGCAAGATGCTCGAGCATTCATTTCCTCGTCCACATTCATCGGGGGAATGCTCGCAAGCACGGCGTTCGGACTTTTTCCGAATGTGCTGCCTGCTTCGACAGATCCGAAGTACAATCTCACTGTGTACAATACCGCTGCCCCGCGATATGGACTAGGCGTTGGAATTGTGTGGTGGGCGGTTGGAATTGTTCTTGCGTTGGGGTACTTCACCTACCTCTTTTATTCGTTCAGAGGCAAAGTGAAACTCCACGCAGAAGGCTATTGAATCGTAAGAAAACATCATCCGACTGAAATGGAAGAAAGACACACCCATACGCCGGCGGCCGGCAAGCCTCTCGCCATTGCCATCGTGCTTAACGCCCTTATTTTTATCGTCGAGCTTGCAGGCGGCATTCTCACTAACAGCCTTGGTCTCGTTTCTGACTCGCTGCACAATCTCAGCGATTTCTTTGCCCTGATCTTAAGCTACATTGCCTCCAGAGTTGTTCAGTGGAAATCCAACTCGGAAAAATCGTACGGCTACGTGCGGGTGGAAATCTTCGTAGCATTCATCAACGCAATTGTGCTGGTGCTCATCGGCATGTGGGTTGTCTACGAAGGAATAGAGAGGCTTGCGAATCCTGTACCGGTTGCGGGCGGCTGGATGCTGGTCGTTGCCGCCGTAGGTTTTGTTTTCAATACGGCTGCAACACTTTTGCTCAAGACTCACGCGCATCACGACCTCAACATGAAAAGCGCCTATGTGCATCTGCTCACCGATGCCGTGGAATCGCTCGCCGTGCTTTTTGTCGCAGGCATGATCGCATGGAAGGACTGGCGTATCCTCGATCCGCTTGTGTCGATTGCCATAGGTTTGTTTATCATAAAGAGCGCTTGGGGCATTGTTGCCGAGACGGTACATATTCTCACGGAAGGAACGCCGCGCGGAATTGATTTACATGAAGTTGCAGCCTATCTCCAATCGTTCCCCGGAGTTGAGAACGTTCATCATTTGCATATCTGGGGATTGTCTTCCAGGTTGCGGGCATTAAGCGCACACATTGTGGTTCAGGATCAACTG
>CAYYHS010000150.1:0-6431 GCA_964471785.1 uncultured Chitinophagaceae bacterium | reverse complement strand
CGGTCTTGAGATCTTTGATATAGATGTTTGCGAAAGGAAGTGACTCTTTGTTTGCCTTGTCTCTGATGAAGCCGCTGAGTGTGGCAGCCTGCTGAGGGAAAGCGGTCGAGATGAAAAGACATGATGCCAGGAAGATTCTTTTGAAGCTGGACAAGTCACCCCCTAAGGGTCAGCGGACGAAATGTATCTTGCGGAGTATTACGCGCACTCGAGGATCAAGTTGCGAAGAAAATCAACATGCGATGAAGAATAGCACTCTTTGAAGAATGAACACGACGAAGAATCAACCTGCGGAGAGGGTGGGATTCTCCGCCAGAGGCGGATGCGCCTTCGGCGCAGAACCCGTCAAACTCGCCATTCACATATTAGTTTTTAGAACTTATTCTTGCGGAGAGGGTGGGATTCGAACCCACGATACCGTTACCGGTATACCACCTTTCCAGGGTGGCCAATTCAACCGCTCTTGCACCTCTCCATGCCACTAGTTGGCACAAAATAATTTTTAGAAATCCTCCAGTCGTAGACTCTCGATGCGATTGCTCATTTCATCGAAGATTGCCCGAGATAGGTAGGTGAGATGGATTTCCAGTTGTCCTTTGTGGCCCAGAAGAACCAGAACAATGTACGAACGCTCAAATTCCCACAAGGAATATTTCTTTGCGAATCCGAGCTGGATGCTCTCGATCGTGTTGAGGTATGAATCATCGACTTTATGGAAACCACTTCGCGTTGGTTTGCCGTATTTCGATTCCAAGGTGGACGCGTAGTCGTCGAATGAGTCAAGATAGTCAAACTTCGTGGTTGCCTTCACCTGAGGCGTTAACCGTGCGATAAAGAGACGATCGTTATCAAACTGGTAAGCGATTTTACATTTGACACCTGCCAGCGAACCTGTGTACTCAAAACCGTTTGCGAGGTCCAGAATATCGTATTCATCTACGTTGTCGTGGTCGACAATGTAGTCGTGGACATCTTTCAGGGTCATCCCCCATCGGGCGTCACGATACCCTTTGGGATCAATGCTCTCAACGTTAGGGGAGAGGCTCCGCAGTACAGGGTTCGCTGTTTTCTTTGCCGTGGTATCTTGGAGTATTACTTCTTTTGGAACCGCGCTCGTATCTCTTGCTGCTGAGGCTTCGTGTGCGGTTGTGTCTTTCCGAACCGTGCCAGTGTCTCCGGCGGCTGCGGCTACGTGAGCAGTGATGTCCTTCTGCGCCGCAAGGCTGTCAGCGGTCCGTTTAAGAAGTGTGTCATTATCAACGGACGCTTTCTTGACTGTGTCCGAAACGATCGGTGATTGTGCCGTGTCGGGCCGGGAAGTGGAGTCGCGCGCCAGGCCCTGCGCCATCGAGATTGAAACGAGACTGGCCCCCAAGAAGACTAGAAGAATAATTCTTTTCATGGTTGTTCGTAGTTGGAGACTATTCGCCGCGCCAGCGTGCGGATTGGGCTAAGTGCTTAGCAGACAACTCAACAGAGAGGAAACCAGTCATCCCGCGGAGAGGGTGGGATTCGAACCCACGGTCCCACTTACGCGGGACACCGGTTTTCGAGACCGGCTCTTTCAACCACTCAGACACCTCTCCGAAAATAACATTACAAATATATTCAATTTTTCCTGAAATGCAATTTCAGCCCGATTGACTATCCGCCCCATTTTTGGTAATTTATCATATACGAACTGCACATTTCTAGAAAGAGTTGCCTCCGCGTGGAACTCTACCAGTTTATTTTGGTTAAATACCTACGAATCGATAGGCTTCGATAACCAGTATTCCATTCTCATACTTAATTGAAAGGATTTTGCGATGGCCGTTTCCGTTGGTTCAAAAGCTCCCCAGTTCACCCTTTTTGATACGGCAAAAGCCTCTCGCTCTCCCTTGTCCGAGTTTGCCGGGAAGAAAATTGTGCTTCTCTTTTATCCTGGAGCCTTCACAGGTGTTTGTGATAAGGAGATGTGCAATTTCCGCGATTCTCTCGCCGCTTATAATTCACTGAATGCTCAGGTGATCGGCATCAGCGTCGACAGCCCGTGGGCCAACAAGGCATTTGCGCAGCACTACAACCTCAATTTCCCGCTCCTCTCGGATTTTGATCGGACCGTTATCAAGCAATTCGGAATAGTGTTCGAAGGTCTTGGCGGTCTACAAGGCTATACGGTCGCAAAACGTGCTGTCTACGTTGTTGATGAAAAGGGAGTTGTGAAATACGCATGGGTAGGCGATTCCCCGGGAGTGGAGCCTCCGTACGACGAGGTCAAGAAAGCAGCGGCGTAAGAAATGAGTATTTCTGATCTCTCAATCGGGGACAAGGCTCCGGATTTTGCTCTCTTCGGTGACGACGGAAAGGAGCATTCCCTTGCCCAGCTCAAAGGCAAAAAGGTAGTCCTATTTTTCTATCCCAAGGACGATACGTCTGGTTGCACCAAGGAGGCCTGTTCATTTCGCGACAACCTGGCCGGCATCAAACGCAAGGGCGCAGTCGTGGTAGGCATCAGCGCTGACAGCGTCGAATCTCATAAGAAATTCATTTCGAAATACGACCTGAATTTTGCCCTTCTTAGCGACGAGAGCCGCTCTGTTCTGGAGGCTTACGGCGTGTGGAAAGAGAAGAGCTTTATGGGGCGAAAGTACATGGGGATCGAGAGAACGACGTTTATCATCGATGAACGAGGGAAAATCTCCCACTTATTTCGAAAAGTAAAGGTCGACGGGCATACCGGAGAAGTCATTGAGGCACTTTAGTCTTGCACACCCACCTCTTAACTGGAGTCAGACATGGAAAACAATACCAAGAAACTGATTGTGGAGGGAATGGGTACCTGTATCTTCTTCTTTATCGGAGCGGGTGCGATTATTACAAATCAGTTCTCAAACGGTGCGGTTGGCCTTGTCGGAATTGCAATCGCTCATGGTCTTATTCTCTCTATAATGATTTCGGCGTTCGGAGGGATCTCAGGAGGACATTTTAACCCTGCGGTGACCTTCGGCGTGATGGTGGCTAAACGGATCTCTATTTCACTCGGGCTTCAATACATTGTCGTTCAGCTCATCGGGGGAGTTGCCGCCGGTCTTCTTCTTTACGCCATTTTTCCCGCGAATCTCTGCGCAACCGTTCACCTCGGCACTCCTGCTGTAGCGAGCGGCGTCTCTCTCGGCAGTGCGGTTTTCCTCGAGGCGATACTGACATTCGCTCTTGTCACCTCTGTGTTCGGGACTGCAATCGACCCTCGTGCCCCGAAGATTGGCGGATTCGGTATTGGTCTGACAGTGCTCGTCGATATTCTGGTAGGAGGACCCTTAACCGGCGCGTCGATGAATCCGGCAAGAACATTTGGGCCTGGATTGGTTGCCGGCTTCTGGGAAAATCACTGGGTCTACTGGGTTGGCCCTCTCCTTGGAGGAGGAGCGGCTGCATTGGTATATGAGAATTTTATTATGGAGAAGAAGTAATGTATGTGACACGGAAGGCGAATTTCAGCGCAGCCCATCGGCTCTTCAATCCCTTGCTTTCCGATCAGGAAAACCTGGAAATCTACGACAAATGCTCGAACCCGAACGGTCATGGACACAATTATTATCTAGAAGTGACAGTTGCGGGTGAACCTGATCCGAAGACGGGATATGTCATCGACCTGAAGAAACTCAAAAAAGTCATCGAAGAACATTTCATCAGTAAGGTTGACCACAAACACCTTAACCTTGACGTCGAGTTCCTTAGCAATGTCGTCCCGACTGCCGAGAACATCGCTATTGCTTGTTGGAATCAACTGGCTCCGTGGATAAAAGAGGGGAAACTTTATTCCATCCGACTGTTTGAATCGCAAAACAATTTCGTTGAATACAAAGGGAAAGAATGAAGCGGGACGTTTCAGGAAATAAGATGCTGAGCCTGGAGAATGCAGTCAAAGAAATGCTCGTTCAAATCGGCGAGAACCCTTTGCGTGAGGGGTTGCTAAAAACGCCCTCACGAGTTGCTGAATCGATGAAGTTCCTTACGAAGGGCTACTCTGAGGATGTCAAAGAGCTCTTCAACGGAGCCATCTTTAAAGAAATCTATTCTGAAATGGTGATCGTAAAAGATATCGACTTTTTCAGTTTGTGCGAACATCACTTGCTCCCGTTTTATGGGAAGATCCATGTGGCCTATCTTCCGAAAGGCAAAATTCTCGGATTGAGCAAAATTCCCCGCCTTGTCGATATGTTCAGCCGTCGCCTCCAGGTCCAGGAGCGGATGACCCAGGAAATTGCTCAATCGCTTTTCGATGTGCTGCAGCCCAGCGGTGTCGGCGTGGTCTGCGAAGCGCGCCATCTTTGCATGATGATGCGGGGCGTCGAGAAACAGGGTTCGAGAGCAACCACGAGTGCAATGCTCGGAGAGTTCAGGACCGATCTCAAGACGCGATCGGAATTCCTCACCCTTATCGGCCTCAAATCCGCCTGACATCAAGTACATGCCTGACAGGAAAATTCCAATTGTTTGGGTTACCGGTGCAAGCCGGGGTATCGGAGCGGCGATAGCGGAAGCCTTTGCAGTGGCAGGAGCACACGTTATCCTGACCGGAAGAAACGTAGTAGCAATGAAGCGTGCTGCCGCGATGATCACTCGTTCTGAAGGGAAGGCGTCGGTCCTCAGGTGCGATGTGCAATCCGTGGAAAGCATCACGCGTGCGAAGGACAAGATCGAAAAGAGCTGGGGCGCAGTCGACGTTTTGGTGAACAATGCGGCGATCACCTATTTCAAACCTTTCTCGCAGACAACGATTCAGGAATATGACAAGGTGATGGCGACGAACCTTCGTGGAGTCTTTTTGTGCATCAAAGGTGTTCTCCCTGAAATGCTGAAGCGCAGAAAAGGGACAATTGTGAATATCGTCTCAGTCAGCGCAACGACAACGTTCTTGAATTCTTCGGTTTATTCGGCCTCGAAAGCCGGAGTACTTGCCCTGTCACGATGCCTGCGGTCAGAAGTACGAAAGAAGGGCATCCGGATCATCGATGTTCTGCCGGGGGCTGTGGAGACGAAAATGTGGGATCGCGAATCCCGCCGGAAGCACGGCCGGAAGATGATGAAACCGTCCGACGTTGCCGATGTCGTTGTCGCAGCATTCAAACTCCACGGCAATGCCCTCACAGAAGAAATTATCATGCGTCCCCTTGAAGGAGATCTTTAACCAATGAGTGAATCGTTAAAGGGAAAAACAGCTATCGTTACCGGCGCCAGTAAAGGGATCGGCAAGTCGATTGCGTTAACTCTTTCGAAGGCCGGAGCAACGATAGTTCTTGCAGCCCGGCATGAAAAAGATCTCGCCGGCGTTGAGGCTGAAATTCGTTCTGCCGGCGGAGCGTGCCTGTCGGTTCCGACGGATGTCTCCGACGAACACCAGGTGGTGAAGCTCGCGAAAAGGAGTATTGAAGAGTACGGCAAAATTGACATTCTCGTCAACAACGCCGGCTACGGTGTTTTTTCCAAAGTAATGGATACCGAAACCCGAGACTATGATGGAATGATGAGTGTGAATTTGCGAGGCGTGTTCCTCGCATGCAAAGCCGTACTCCCAACTATGATTGAACATAAGAGCGGAGAGATCATTAACATTGCCTCGCTGGCCGGTAAGAACTCATTCGTTGGCGGTGCCACGTATTCAGCGACAAAGTGGGGCCTCATTGGGTTCTCCCGCTCGTTGATGCTTGAGGTGAGGGAATTTAGTATTCGTGTTGTCTCGATTTGTCCAGGATCTGTGAACACGAATTTCTCGAACCATTCGAAGGATTCCGGCAAAATAATCCAACCTCAGGACATAGCAGATACGGTTATCTTCGCCTTGACCATGCCGGTACGGAGCAATGTCAGCGAAATCGACATCCGGCCAACCATCAATCCCCACTAACGTCATTACGTACTCTTCATGGAACTGTTCGACATAACGATCATCGGCGGAGGACCGGTTGGGCTGTTTGCCTCGTTCTACGCCGGGCTTCGGCACATGAAGACGAAAATCATCGATGCGCTCCCGGAACTCGGGGGACAGCTGACGGCACTCTATCCTGAAAAGTATATCTACGACGTCGCCGGTTTTCCAAAAGTCGTCGCAAAAGAACTGGCGAAAAATCTCATCGAGCAAGGTCTCCATCACAACCCGACCGTTTGCCTTGACGAGAAAGTCGAATCGCTTCGCCCGGAAGAACATGAAGGAGAAAGCATCCTCAGGCTGACGACCGACAATGGAACCGAGCACCGGACGAAGGCGCTGCTCCTCACCGTGGGGATCGGAGCGTTCGTTCCCCGGCGTCTCGATGTCCCGGGGATAGAGAATCTGGAAAATCGTTTCGTCCACTACTTTGTGAAGGATAAGTCTCTCTTCGAAGGGAAAAGGCTGTTGATTGTCGGAGGAGGAGATAGTGCGGTTGATTGGGCGCTGAACCTGCAGG
>CAYYHS010000149.1:0-6464 GCA_964471785.1 uncultured Chitinophagaceae bacterium | reverse complement strand
TTGAATCATCAAACAGTGGTCGTGCTAAAGTTCCATAAAAACGAAACTATCTACAGTCGTCATGCTGACGTGCCGAAGGCATCCCTTCGGGAAAAGTCATCATCTGTTCGATGGCATTAGATTCTCAGCGAGCCGAGCCTTCGACCGGCTGAAGTTTAGCCCGCGCAAGCGGGGCCGCAATGGCGATATGAACTTAGACGGAAGCATTATCCACACACCCCCTTCGTTGACTTTGCCCCTTTTTTTTGATAATTTTTGATGAATTGAGAATCGAAGCGCGCAGCCGGCGCGTTTGCACCCTAAACACCTAATCGGAATGACGCTCTATATCCCTGTAATCATGATGTTGGGGGCAGGTCTGCTCTTGAGCCTTGTCTTGCTGAAACTGCATCAGTGGCTTGGACCGCACCGTCCTAACGTCGAAAAGAATTCGACCTATGAAAGCGGAATGGAACCGGTCCGCACGGCGAAGGAGCGGTTCTCGGTTAAATATTATATGGTAGCAGTCCTTTTTATCCTGTTTGACATAGAGGTTATTTTCTTGTACCCCTGGGCGGTGAACTTTCGGTCGCTGGGAATGTTTGGATATGTAGAGATGGTCATTTACATCGCCATTCTTCTCATCGGATATTTTTACATCTTGAGGAAGGGAGCCCTGAAATGGGATTAGAACACGCGCTCGGCGACAGCGTAATTACAACGAAGATCGATGCGGCAATTAACTGGTGCAGGAAGAATTCAGTCTGGCCGATGCCGCTCGGCATTTCATGCTGCGGGATAGAAATGATGGCCCTTGTGGACCCCCGGTTCGACGCATCCAGATTCGGGTCGGAGGTTATGCGCTTCTCGCCGCGGCAGTGCGACCTATTGATTGTCGCGGGAACCACGACGTACAAAATGGCAAAAGTTGTTCGTAAGATTTACGATCAGATGCCGGATCCGAAATGGGTGATCGCGATGGGCGTTTGCACCTCAACCGGCGGGATGTATCGCACGTATTCGGTTGTTCAAGGCATCGATCAGTTTGTCCCCGTCGATGTCTATGTTGCCGGATGCCCGCCTCGCCCGGATAATTTGCTGCATGCGATCATGATGATCCAGGAAAAAATAGGCCGGGGCGAAAGTCGGAGCACTCCCATGACTGTCGCGGAAGAACGGCGCGATCAGCAGTTGGTGCAAATCGGTGTTTGAGGCGAGCTCAGTTTGCTGGGACGGCGTTGGAACTAATGAGATGTTCTCTTCTCTGTATTCTGTATCCCGTTTTCTTACTCCTACATGATTGTGCTAGAATGATTACAGAAGTTGTCGACAAACTGAAGACACACTTTCCGGCGAGTATTCTCGGCATCAAGGAATTCCGCGGCGAGACTACGATTCATCTCAAGAAGGAAGACCTTATCGCGGTAGCAACCTTCTTGCGCGACGACCCGGAATGTCGATTCGATTACCTGAGCGACCTGTGCGGCGCCGACGCCTATACGCCTGAAAACAGGTTTGAAGTAATCTACAACCTCCAGTCGCTCTCGTCCAAAAGTCGCTTGCGGCTGAAGGTGTTCACGGACGAGTCCGACCTCCATGTTCCCAGCGTCACGCCAGTTTGGTCCGGGGCCGGATGGCCGGAACGAGAAGCGTATGATATGTACGGAATTATCTTCGACGGCCACAAAGATCTTCGTCGAATGTACATGCCCGAGGAATTCGAACACTTCCCTTTACGAAAAGACTTCCCGCTCATGGGCATCCCCGATTCTATCCCATTGCCGAGGAAGTAATCCCCTGTGTCCCGAACCGATCTCCATAATTCGCCGTCTGGTGCAATGAGCACTGTGTATGAAGTAGCTCCGAAAAAGAGTAAGATTCTTCAGGCCCTCGAAGACAAGGACACAAGCGTCCAATTCACAGACCCCCTTGAGAACGAAATGATTCTCAACATGGGTCCGCAGCACCCTGCAACGCACGGTGTCCTGAGGCTCCTCATCAAACTCGACGGTGAAACGGTTGTGGCTTCGGTGCCCGAACTCGGCTACCTTCATCGCGGGTATGAAAAACTCGCCGAGAACTGCAGCTACCACGAGTTCATCCCGCATACGGACCGACTTGACTACATCTCGCCCCTCATGAATAACACGGCGTACATTCTTGCCGTGGAGAAGCTCCTGGGAGTCGAGGCGCCTCTGAGGGCACAGTTTATCAGGGTCATAATTTCTGAGCTTGCACGAATTTCGTCTCACCTTCTCGCCGTTGGCGCCCTCGGTCTCGACATTGGTGCGGTTACTGTCTTCATGTGGACGTTTCGGGAGAGGGAGAAACTCTACGATATTTTCGAGGAACTTACCGGTGCCCGGTTCACGACAAGTTATACGCGTATAGGCGGATTATCCCAGGACTTGACCGGTGAGACCAAACAGAAAATCCAGGGCTTCATCGACCAATTCCCCGCTCAACTTGCTGAGTGCGAGGGCCTTCTGAACCGAAACAGAATCTTCGTCGAGCGAACCGACGGCGTCGGAGTCATTTCTCGCGAGACTGCGATCGCGATGGGATTCTCCGGTCCAAACCTCAGAGGTTCAGGAGTTGAGCACGATTTGCGTCGTGCCGAGCCGTACCTTAACTACAACGAATTTGATTTCAAGGTCCCCGTTTTTAACGATGGCGATGCGCTTGCCCGGTATTACGTTCGAATTGCCGAAATAAAAGAGAGCGTCAGTATCGTCCAGCAAGCAATTGACAAAATTCCCGCCGGCCCTTTCAACGCGTTCGCTCCTAAAAAGGTCCTCCCCAAAAAAGAACGCGTCTATACAAAAATGGAGGAACTGATCCACGACTTCATGCTGATTAATTTTGGCACTGCCCCGCCAGTAGGAGAAGTCTATCATGCGGTCGAAGGATCCAAGGGCGAGCTGGGTTTCTATATTCAAAGCCGGGGTGAAGGGCATCCATGGCGGCTGAAAATCAGGTCCCCTTCATTCATGAATCTCCAATCGCTGCCGTTGCTCTTGAACGGCAGGATGATATCGGATGTTGTCGCGATCATCGGCAGCATCGATCCTGTCATGGGAGAGGCCGATAAATAAAGCAGAAGGATGAATTAGGAATTATGAAATAATCCAAGGCTATCCTTATTCATTCTTTTGTTCTTAATTCATAATCCTTATTTCTTAATTTCTTCATGTTGAGTCCAGAAAACCTCGAGAAGATCGAAAAACTAAGGAAGAACTATCCTACGAGTCAGGCCGCGCTGCTTCCCGTGCTCTGGATTGCGCAGGAGCAAGAGGGTTGGATTTCTGAAGAGATGATGCGTGAGATCGGGAAACTCCTGGACCTTCCGTACGGACACATTCTCGGCGTTGTGTCATTCTATACGATGTATCATTCGGAACCTCAAGGAAAGTACCATGTCGAGGTCTGCACAAATATCTCATGCATGCTCCGGGGATCCGACGGAATTCTCAAGGCAGTCGAACGGCATTGCGGCGCAAAACCGGGTAAAACATCCGCCGACGGCAAATGGTCGGTGAGTGAAGTCGAGTGCATGGGCGCATGTGGAGGTGCACCGATGCTCGCAATCGGCGAGGAGTATCATGAAAACCTTACGCCGGAGACGACCGAAAAGCTTCTTGCTTCATTGAGATGATCTTTGCCGTAACGCTTTTTCCCCCATTGAGAAAATTTCAGCAGAAACGAAAGAAAAGTATTGACGCATGGAACGTTTCATTCTCCCCGATATCGCAAATTACTCCGCTCTCGACATCTACGAGCAACATGGCGGCTACGGCGCATTAAGAAAAGCGCTCGGAATGAAACCCGAAGAAGTCACCGATGAGGTTAAGAAGTCGAATCTCCGCGGACGCGGCGGGGCATGCTTCCCCACCGGGCTTAAGTGGACGTTCATGCCGAAGCAAACGACGAAACCAAAGTATCTCTGCGTCAACGGCGACGAGTCGGAACCTGGCACATTCAAAGATCGGCAAATCTTCGAATACAACCCTCACATGCTCATCGAAGGAATTGCCATTGCGAGCTACGCGATGGGTATCACGTCGGCATATGTATATATCCGCGGCGAGTACGGCAAATGGATGAAGATGCTCCAGAAGGCGCTCGACGATGCGTATGCAA
The DNA here is from genome assembly GCA_964471785.1 of uncultured Chitinophagaceae bacterium. Taxonomy (GTDB): domain Bacteria; phylum Bacteroidota; class Ignavibacteria; order UBA10030; family UBA8401; genus JAGVPT01. The sequence continues at coordinate 2,345 of CAYYHS010000149.1, read as the reverse complement.
AAGGATATGTAGGCCAGAATATGCTCGGCTCAGGTTTTTCGACGAACATCTTCCTTCACAAGGGGGCGGGAGCGTATATCTGCGGAGAAGAATCTGCGTTGATGAATTCGCTCGAAGGGCAGCGCGGCTATCCGAGAGTGAAGCCGCCCTTCCCCGCCCAGAACGGCGTCTGGGGATGCCCGACGACGATCAATAATGTTGAGACTATCTGCAATGTTCCTTTGATCATCAACAAGGGATGGGAATGGTATTCGAAAATTGGGGCTCCAAAACATCCGGGGCCAATTCTCGTCGGCGTGAGCGGCCATGTGAATAAACCGGGAGTGTTCGAGGTCGTTACGGGTGAATTGTTGACAGAGTTGATCTACAACTATGCGGGAGGAATTCCGGGTAATAAGAAGATCAAAGCAGTCATCCCCGGCGGCTCCTCGACGATGATTCTCCGAGGAGAGGCGATTGAAGGAGTCCGGATGGACGCCGATTCGTTGAAGGCGGCCGGATCCTCTGTCGGCACTGCCGGGATGATTGTCATGGATGAGGATACCGACTTGATTCGTGTGATTTCTCGTATCGCGAAATTCTATTACCACGAGTCTTGCGGTCAATGCACCCCGTGCCGTGAAGGAACGGGATGGCTCTGGAAAATCCTGAAACGCTTTGAAGCCGGGGATGGACAATCGACGGACATCGATCTGTTGATGGACATCGCTAATAACATTGAGGGCAATACAATTTGTGCGCTCGGCGATGCAGCTGCCTGGCCGGTTCAGAGCATGATTCGCCGTTTTCGCGACGAGTTCGAAAAGCGGGTAAGGCCGGCGGCAATCGCGGTTGCTTCATGAGGAATCCTTCAGAGTCTCCTCGTATGAAACGGAGCGGGATTCTGGAACGGTATTAGCAGAGAAGCAATCCGTTTACACCTCGCTCAGCGGACTCTCTTGTCCACGCTTCGTGCCACTCAAGACCACGACATTCCCGAATGAAACGTTTATCGGCACTCCGGCTTGTGCTCGTTGTTAGCTCCGCGCTTTCGTGCTGTCCGGCGTTGCTTTTCCCCCAGCAGTATCCCGTTAACACTGAAACGCCGACAGTCCTCCCTGCTGGCTCAGCGCTTGCTGAATTCGGAATAGGCCGGTACTATGACCAGCCATTTCCACTCTCAGGGCTTGAAGGAACTCTTACAAAGCTAGGCACCCTTCGATTCGGTTATTCGTATGACGGAAACGTCGAACTGCAATTCGACGGCACGATCCTCGATCTGTTGGATGTGAAGAGCAGACATGCTGCCTTTAATAGCGACATCGCCTCGACCAATGCCGTCACCGGCGATATCGGCGATTTTACCCTCTGGACGAAATTTCGGCTGATCTCTGAGTATCATTATTTTTCAACCGTTTCAATACGATTCGGAGTTCAGCTCCCCAACGCAAGCAACGAATCGGGATTAGGGGTTGATGAATTTGATTTTTACTCTTCGTTCCTCGTCGAAAAACATATTCACGGAGTCAGGTGCGTGTTGAACGCAGGACTCGGCATCCTCGGCGATCCGGCTCGCTTGAGCTCGCAGCATGACACATTTATTTATGGGGCGGGTGCGTACGTCCCGGTTGGCGAAAACTCAACCATGGTCCTCGAGGCCGCGGGAAGAACTGGACATCAGGGGATCGGAGTCTATCGTCTTGCCAATGCGAAAGCCGGAGAAGAGACACACTTCTTCGGACTTCACTGGAAGTTATTGGGGGTTCTCTCCTTCAGTCGCGCAGACAATTCTCGCGGTGCGGAGATCTTCGTGGGATATGATTTCAAGATCGTCGACAGCGATCCTCCCCGCGAATAGGCGATCAGATCATTTTGCACTCAACATCGGAGAAAAATGAAGACGATAAAGCCAAAGGCACTAAAAAGGGGCGATGTCATCGGCCTGGTCGCGCCGTCGAGCTCTCCGCTGTCCCAAGAAAGAATTGATAAGGGAGCAGAGTACTTCGAGCGCCTCGGTTATCCTGTCAAGCTTGGAAAGAATATCCGGGCGGTCCGAGGATTCCTTGCCGGCACCGACGGGCAGCGGGCTTCAGACATCAATGAAATGTTTGCCGACAAATTCGTAAAAGCGATTGTGGCCGTAAGGGGGGGCTACGGAACGCCGAGGATCCTGCCGCTGATCGACTATCCGCTCGCAAGACGAAATCCAAAAATTGTTGTCGGCTATAGCGACCTCACGGCACTCCAAATGGCTCTCTACAAAAAAAATCGGCTGGTGACATTTTCCGGACCAATGGCAGGAGTCGAAATATTCAAGGGTATCGATTCGTTCACCGAGGAGCACTTCTGGAGGATGATCACATCCA
>CAYYHS010000148.1:0-6478 GCA_964471785.1 uncultured Chitinophagaceae bacterium | reverse complement strand
CCGTCCCGATTAATGAGTTTCCGAATATCAATGATGTTAAAATCGGCGACGAAGTCGAAGTGTTTCTCGAGAGCATCGAAGATAAGGATGGCCAGCTTGTGTTGTCGCGAAAGCGGGCCGACTTCATGCGCATTTGGGAACGGGTTACCAGGTCGTTCGATTCGGGAGAGGTTCTAAAGGGCCGCTGTCTTCGCCGGATCAAAGGAGGGATCGTAGTCGATCTCATGGGCATCGACGCATTCTTACCGGGCTCGCAAATCGACGTTCGTCCGATTCGCGATTTCGATGCACTGATCGGCAGGGAAATGGATTTCCGGGTGGTGAAGATCAATCATCCATCCGAAAACGTCGTCGTCAGTCATAAGATCCTCGTTGAAGAGGAAATGGCCGACCAGCGCAAAGCCATTCTCAGCAGCCTGGAGAAGGGTCAAATCCTCGAAGGCTCGGTCAAAGCGATTTCCGATTTCGGCGTCTTTATCGATCTCGGCGGAGTCGATGGACTTGTCCATATTACCGACCTTTCGTGGGGACGTGTCAATCATCCTTCAGAAATTGTGAAGCTCGACCAGACGATCAATGTTGTCGTCCTCGATTTCGATCAGGAGAAGAAGCGAATTTCCCTCGGCTACAAGCAGCTTCAGCCGCATCCGTGGGAAAACATCGAAAATAAATATCCTGTCGGAACGAAGGTCAACGGCAAAGTTGTCTCTCTGACGGACTACGGTGCATTTATTGAAATTGAAAAGGGAATCGAAGGCCTTATCCATATCTCCGAGATGAGCTGGACCCAACATGTCAAGCATCCGTCGCAAATCGTTTCAATGGGACAGATGATCGACGCGGTGATACTCTCGCTGGACAAAGATAACAAAAAGATTTCTCTCGGTATCAAGCAGCTCGAGCCGGATCCATGGTTATCGCTCCTCCAGAAATATCCGGTCGGTTCGAAACACACGGGCATCGTCCGGAATCTTACGAACTTCGGAGTCTTCGTCGAACTCGAGCAGGGAGTGGATGGGCTCATCCATATTTCCGACCTCTCGTGGACCAAGAAGATTCGCCATCCCGGAGAAGTCGTTAAAAAAGGAGATTCCATCGATGTCGTGATCCTGGGAGTTGACGTCGATCAGCGAAGAATTTCACTTGGGCATAAGCAGCTGAACGATAACCCATGGGAAGCATTCGCAACGTCGTACAAAGTGGGGACAGAAGTCGAAGGAAAGGTAGTCCGAATCATCGAGAAGGGAGTGATCGTTGAACTCCCGCTGGGTGTCGACGGATTCGTGCCGCTTTCCCAACTTTCTCAGACGCCGATTAAAAACATCGCAGAAGCGTTCCAGATGGGTGATTCTCTTCCGCTGACGGTGATCGAGTTCGATCGCGACAGTAAGAAGATCGTGCTTTCGGTGGTCGAGTATCTGCGCGGAAAAGAGCAGAAGCTTGTCGACGATTACGTCACCAAACACAAGCTTCCTCCGATCACGTTGCGGGACTCGGTGACCGCTACGCCTTCCGGGGGCGAACACGCGCCTGCGACGGAAGCATCTGTTCAATAATCTGTAGAGAAGAAGTCAAAGAGAGTCCCGGCCAACGGGACTCTCTTTTTACTCCCGAAAAGTCCTTGACGGATGAAAAGAGTCGCTTTCCACACCCTTGGTTGCAAGCTCAACTACGCTGAGACGGCAAGCCTTGAACGGAAGTTTGCTGACCGGGGATTCCGCATAGTTCCATTCGAGGAAGAGTCCGACATCTGCGTTGTTAATACGTGCAGCGTCACGGAGCGGGCTGACCGCGAATGCAGACAGCTTGTCCGCAGGGCTCTCCGGCAATCCCCAAATTCCTATGTTGTCGTCCTCGGTTGTTACGCACAACTTCAGCCCGAAGAAATTGCTTCAATTGAAGGGGTCGATTTGGTGTTGGGTGCCAGCGAAAAATTTCGCCTGTTTGATCACGCCGGTCAATTTAGAAAAGAAGGAACTCCCCGGATTGTTGTTTCTCCCATCGCAGAGGCAACCGATTTTGGCCCGGCAAGTTCCGGCGGAGTTGACGATCGGACGCGCGCATTTCTTAAGGTGCAGGACGGATGTGATTTCAATTGCTCCTTTTGCACAATCCCGTTGGCTCGCGGGAAGAGCAGGAGCCAGTCAATTGCCGAATCCGTTGCACAGGCCGAGACGCTTGTCGGTCAGGGTTACAAGGAAATAGTTCTCACCGGCGTGAACGTCGGCGATTACGGGAAGAAGGAAGATTCATCCCTCCTTGGGCTATTGCAGAAACTCGAAGAGATTGACGGATTGGAAAGAATCCGGATCAGCTCGATCGAACCGAATCTTCTGACTCAGGAGCTCCTCCACCATTGGGCCTCATCGGAAAAAATATGTGACCATTTCCATATCCCCCTGCAAAGCGGAAACGATGACATCCTTCGGGCGATGCGCCGGCGGTATACCACCTCGGAGTACCGCAGGCTAGTCGAGAATATACGGGACGTTTCGCCGGACGCGGGAATTGGAGTCGATGTCATCGTCGGTTTTCCGGGTGAATCCGACTTCCATTTCGCAAGTTCATTTGAATTTCTTCACCGGTTGCCCGCAAGCTATTTTCACGTCTTCACATATTCTGAGCGTCCGAATACGCCTTCGCTGCAGCTCAATGGCCGGGTGGAACCGCGGGTACGCTACAAACGGAGCGAGATGTTGAGGATGCTCGGCGAACAAAAAAGGCAATCGTTCCAACTTTCGCAACTGAAGTCGAGCCGCCTCAGTCTTATCGAAGAATCAGTCGAAGCGAACATGCTTTCGGGCTACACCGATAATTATGTACGAGTATTTGTTCCATACCAGCCGTCACTTGTGAATTCGTTGGTACGCGTTCGCCTGGAAGAGCGGGTGGCAGACGGATGCCTCGGGGTTGTCGAGGGAGGGGATCGAATCAAAGAAAAGCATGCGGCGGTCTCGACTGAGGTCGTGGCTGCATAGTTCACGAACAATCAAATGGAGGAAGTGCGAGTCTTGGTACAATCGAGCAATCTAGTTCACCAGGAACTCTCTATTACCTTACTTCAAGCGAGGAAATCGTGAAATCTCTTATCAGTGCCTTCGTCGTATGCCTTCTGACCGGTTCATCTGTCCAGAGCCAAAACGCGACACACAATCTTCGACAGGAATTGCTCGCGCCGCTTCCCGATCGTCCAACGAGTGTTACTGAGAATACAGACAATACCGTCATCTCACAAAAGAAAAGCCAGAGCACGGCGATTCTTTACTCGTTGATGTTGCCGGGGATGGGCGAACTTTATGCGGGAGATTTTGGGAACGGGAGGTATTCATTGGGCGCGGAGGCGGGACTCTGGCTCACGTATATCTCATTTCAACAGTATGGCAATTGGATCCAGGCCGACTCGAGGGCGTACGCAGTTTCGCACGCCGGCGTTTCTCTTGGCGGAAAAGATGATCAGTTCTTTGTGAATGTCAGCAACTTTCAGGATGTCTATGACTACAACGAGAAGAAACTTCAGGATCGGAATCTCGCTGAGGTCTATGATCCCGCACAAGGGTATTACTGGAAATGGGAGAGCGCCGCTGACCGGCAGAGGTTTCGGTCGTTGCGGATATCGAGCGCGAAAGTTTTCGATAATTCCCGGTTCGTGATTGGCGCCGTGGTCGTCAATCACATTATAAGCGCCATCAATGCCGCCAGGTTGGTCCGGCATTACAATCGAGCCGTTGAAGAGAGCATGAGCAGCTGGCAGCTGGAGCCGAATACTATTAACGGGCTTGGAAGGATCGACGGCCTACGGCTTACCTATACCCAACGTTTCTAATCCTCAATCCATCAGTGAGGATTATCAAGCCCCGATGATGAGGGGCTTTTTTTATTGGTGAGGATCTTATGCGGAACATAAAGATAATTGTAGAATACGACGGGACGGATTTTGTCGGCTGGCAAAGGCAGGCTACGGGGAGGTCGGTGCAAGCAGAAATAGAATCCGTTCTTCGGACAGTTACCGACGAATATGTCGTCATTACCGGAGCGGGGAGGACCGATGCCGGCGTACACGCGCGCGGACAGGTGGCGAATTTCAAAATCGAGTCGACGATCTCGACGAACGACCTTCGCCGGGCCCTCAATGGTTTGCTTTCCGATGACATTGTCGTGCATGCAGTCGATGAGGTGGATGATCACTTCTCTGCTCGGTACAGCGCACGCGAACGCACCTACCGCTATTTCATCTCGCGGAGCCCTACAGCGATTGACCGGAGATTCTGCTGGCAGTTGTTCTATCAACTCGACATCGATCTTATGAATCAAGCGTGCGCGAGCATCGTTCGCACAAAGGATTTTCAATCCTTTTGCCGGACGAGTTCCGTCGTCGATAACTACCTCTGCAATGTTGTTGAAGCGCGGTGGGACGTGCACTCCCCCGTAATTCTTGTCTTTGTCATTCGTTCGAATAGATTCCTCCACGGAATGGTTCGCGCTCTTGTCGGAACAATTGTAGATGTAGGGAGAGGATATCTTACACTTGAGGAATTTCAGGAGGTTATCGATGCCAAAGACCGCCGAAAAGCAGGAATGGCCGCGCCTCCGCAAGGTCTGTTCCTTGAGGAGGTGCTCTACAATCATCAAGGTCAGCCTGATATGTCGGATTCAAACTGAGGCTGTGTCTTAGCTCTGAGGCTGAAATGCGTTGGATACATTCCACTGCAGAATCGAAGAGAATTGTGAATCCATCCTAGACTTGCCGGGGAAGTATCCAACATCCGCCACAAATTGATTATCAGGCTGCCAACCGTTACATTATCACTCATGATCCGAGAATCACTTCATAAATTAATTGAACGGAAAGATCTTTCTCGCCAGGAAGCCTACGAAACGATGAGCGAGATCATGTCCGGCAACGCCTCTGAGTCGCTCATCGCCTCATTTTTGACCGCTTTGAGGCTAAAGGGAGAGACCGTTGCAGAAATTGCTGGATGTGCACAGGCGATGCGCGAAAAGGCAGTTAAGATTGTATCGAAAAGAGGGAATGTTATCGACACGTGCGGTACGGGGGGTGATTCACTTGGAACCTTTAATATTTCTACCGCGGCAGCAATCGTCGCATCCGCCGCAGGGGCTGTTGTTGCTAAACACGGCAACCGGGCAATCTCAAGTCGTTGCGGCAGTGCCGATGTATTGAAGGCCCTTGGAGTGAACATAGAAGTATCGAAAGAGAAGGTTGAGCAATGTTTGGATGAAATTGGAATCGCATTTTTGTTTGCCCCGATGATGCATGGCGCTATGAAATTTGCATCGCCTGTTCGCCGTGAGCTTGGCATCCGGACAGTATTCAACATTTTGGGTCCTCTCACGAATCCGGCGGGAGCCCGGCGTCAGCTTATCGGAGTGTTTGACAGCCGCCTCACAGAACCCATCGCCCAGGTACTCCTCGAATTGGGGTCTGAGCAGGCTATGGTGGTCCACGGGGAAGGAGGACTCGACGAACTATCGACTTTTGGGAAGACCTTCATTAGTGAATTGAAGGACGGAAAAGTAACCTCCTACGAATTTCACCACTCGACAGTGGGAGTTCCGCCGTCAGCCCTCAGCGATGTTGTTGGCGGAGACGCCGAGTTTAACGCCGGGATCATCCGCGATATTGTTGGCGGGAAGAAGAATCATCAAAGGAATATTACAGTTTTGAACGCCGGTGCTGCACTCTATGTGTCGGGCCAGGCTCGGTCGGTTCACGACGGCATCAAGCTAGCGGAAGATGCGATCGATTCGCAAGAGGCGAGAAAGAAGCTGCAGGCACTGATCGAAATGACGAATTAACCTATGAGCAACCTAACACTCGCCCCGGATTTCTTGTCCACGCTGAATCGAACCGGGGGCAATCGATGAAAGAAATTGATGATAAAGGGAGCGGAGCGAGAGCCCATCCTTATCTCGATTCCTTCATTGCACGGCTCCTGAGCACGTCTAAACGGCGCCGCCAAAAATATTCGGCGGATGATATCAAGGAATTGCTGGAAGATGGCAGACGATCGGGAGCGATCGACCCGACTGAGCATGAACTCATTGAAAGCGTCCTCGCCTTTACCGACACAACCGTCAAGGAGATCATGGTTCCCCGGACGGACGTTGTGGCCGTCGAACTTTCAGTCCCGAAAGAAAGATTGATCCGGGTTGTCATCGACGAAGGATACTCGCGTGTGCCGGTCTTCCAGGGAACGATCGACAACATCATCGGCATCGTCTATACCAAAGACCTCCTGAGCATGTTCGAGCATCGGGATGTGATCATTCTTCAGGATATAGTCCGCCCACCGTATTTTGTGCCGGAGTCGAAAAAGATCAGCCTTCTTTTGCGCGAGCTGCAGACAAAGAAGCAGCACATGGCCATTGTCATCGACGAGTTTGGAGGGACCGAAGGCATTATTACGATGGAAGACATCCTGGAAGAAATCGTCGGTGAGATACGCGATGAGTACGA
>CAYYHS010000147.1:0-6483 GCA_964471785.1 uncultured Chitinophagaceae bacterium | reverse complement strand
ACCGATCTCCGACACAGGGTTAACAGTGACAGTGGATTCAGTGGCAAAGAGATCTGGCAGCGGAGTCTCTCTTTTCTTCGAGGTGGAACGCACTGCAACATCGGAAAAGTTGAATTCACTGAAGCCTCAAAACATCTTTCTCTACGAAAACGATCAACGAATTCAGGACTACGTGCTGGGGAAAGACACTTCGGGAGGTGCAAACGCAGAAGACATTGTTTTCGTACTAGACGTGACGGGAAGTATGACAAACCAGATAGAAGGAGTCAAGGATAACATCAAAGAGTTTGCCGATAGTCTCCAGTCACGCGGCATCGACTATCGCCTCGCGATGGTAACATTTCTTGACATCGTAGAAAACATCTATGACTTCACTTCTGATGTTGGGGTATTTAAAGGTTACGTTTCACAGCAATACGCACATGGAGGGGGAGACCTTCCTGAAAACTCGCTCGATGCGCTGTATGCCGCTGCTCAGCTTCAGTACCGGCCAAGTGCGGGGAGAATTGTCATCTGGATTACCGACGACGAGTTTCACGAAAAAGACAACGTCACTTCGCGAGATAGGCAGTCGGTTATCAATGAACTCTTGAAGCATGATATCGTCGTCAACTCAATCGGGACGTGGAGGTATCAAACGGATTGGTACAAGACCATCACCGACCCCACCGGCGGGCAGTATTATGACATTGCCGGCAATTTTCGGGACATTCTTCTCGATATCGGAAGGCTTCAATCAATAAGCCGGTACATGCTCACGTACACATCATCGTCGGTCAAAAGCGGCGCTCAAACGGTGAAAGTGGAAGTGCACTACGGCGGACTTGGAGGCTTTGGATCGATTGTCTATGATCGCGCCGGGTCAGTTGCCGGATTGGGCAACATCGTCTGTTTCCCGAATCCGTTCAATCCTCAAACCACGATCAGGATTACAATGCCTGAGTCGGGGTCTGCACGTGTTGCGGTGTATACTATTCTCGGCCAGAGGGTCCGGACGTTTGAGGTTCGGGCCGGCCATACGACGGCGAACATCGTTTGGGATGCGATTGATGACAATAGCCGGCGGGTTGCATCCGGGCTCTACATCATACGGTCGACGGTGTACTCGTCCCGTGGAGACATTCTCGGATCCGGAACCCAAAAAGTATTGTACTTGAAATGAAAGGCACAAAGACATGAAGTCTCAAGAACGCTTCTTCATAGTATTACTGCTGGCAGGATTGTTCACGACAACCGCGATTGCAGACGGGGTCATGCGGCCAACGAACACCTTGTATCCCAAAGATTTCCTGCGTCATCGCATGTCGCAGGTCGATGTTGTGATATCCGGCCAGATCGCCCAGACGTCTGTCTACCAGGAATTCGTCAATGAATGGGATTCGCCGACCGATGCCGTTTTTTCTTTTCCGCTGCCCCCTGATGCCAGAGCAACAAATTTTTACTTCTGGGTCGGCGACACGATGCACAGGGCAGTACTGCAGGTAAAAGAACAGGCTCCGAATCCTGGAATCGGAGAGGGAGGGATTGACGCGCTCCTTACAACGTACCTGGGGCCCAATTCTATCAGGGTTCTTATACGCAATATTCCAGCCGGCAAAATTCAGCGAGTTCAACTAGACTATATCTCTCTCTGCGACTATTTTCAGGGGGAGGTGGAGTATCACTACCCGCTCGCTACTTCTGGCTTCACGACATATCCGGTCGATGAAGTAGGCTTCTCGTTCAAGGTCGCCGCGAACGAGGACGTTCAATCGACCGCACTATCGGGGCTTTCGTCTCCGGTGACAACAACTCAGGATGCCCGTCATCTTCTCGTTACCGCGGAGCAGCCCAAAAAGTACCTGACGGACGACGTCGCGTTTTCGTATACGGTAAAGCACGATTCGCTGAGCCTTGATTTTTACGCTGTGGCGAGTGATACAATGGACGGCCATTTCGTAATGATGCTGAACCCAAAGAGCGGGTCGGCAGACAGCGACGTGCTGCCAAAGAACGTCGTCTTTGTCATCGATTGCAGCTCTGCGCTTTTTTATTCGTCTTTGGACGAGAGTAAAAAAGCATTCTCAGATTGCATCAAACACCTGAACGCAATCGATTCGTTTTCGGTTATTGCATTTGACTATTCGGCGAGAGCTTGGTCGAATCGCCTGGTGCCGGCAACGCCTTCGATGATCGATTCAGCCGCATCGTTCATCTCAACACTGAGCCTTGTGGCTGGTTCTGATCTCAATTCGGCGTTGACTACATCGCTCGCCATGTTCAAGACACAAAGCTCAAACAACATTGTATTGCTCATCAGCGACGGGAAGACAGCGATCAATCCCCAGCAGATACGTCTGCAAAATTGGGCCAGGGCCGCGATATTACCCGTATCGGTCGCCACCTCTGCCGGCCGTCAGAAGCTCGAAATGCTGGCATACACGAATTACGGCTTTCCGACTTTCTTTCCCCAGACTGGCCCCATCTCGAGGGAAGTGCTTCGCCTTTTCGATGAAGTAAGTTACCCGATCTGGAGGGAGATTCAATACGAAATCGCATCCAACGTGTATGGGCTGCTCCCGCTTGAACTGCCAAGCCTTTTCAAAGGGTCACGAATGTTTCTCACCGGCAGGTACAAAGCTCCCGGAACGAGCACTTTGTCGATGGCCGGGTTCACAGCATCGGGTGCTGCGTTCCTCGATTTGCCGCTGACACTCCCATCGTCGAAGGGAACAAATGAATTTGCGGAAACTTTCTGGGCCAAAGAAAAGATCGACGACATCGAGCGGACAATTGCCGTCTATGGATCGAACGACTCGTTGAAGCAGGCGTTGATCAAGCTCAGCCTGGGGTACGGGATCCGATGCATGTACACGGCATACATTGCGGACAATACGGTGACCGGTGGTGCATTGGGCGTCAAGGATCAGCTGGCCTTCACAGACATTTCCGCGATGCGTACCTCCACTGGCATCATCATTAACTGGAAGTTCTCTCTCCCCTCAAAAGTGTGGAGAGTGAACATCTATCGCAAAGCAGGTTCCGACGCCGCATTTGTACTCGTTGGAACAATCGAGGGGAGTGCGACATCGTATCGCGATGCGAGCGCGCCAAACAAAGGTGTGACGTATAAACTCGAGCTTGAGTCTATCGACAGCCAGTTTATTCTCTCGAAGGTTTTTTCACCGGACGAGGAGATGGTCCCGGTTCTCTCCGCGCTGGATCAGAATTTCCCGAATCCTTTCAATCCGACCACGGAAATTAGGTACACCGTCTCGCAACCGGCTTTCGTTTCATTGGCAGTGTTCAACACACTGGGTCAGAGAGTGGCAACCCTCGTCAATGAAAAGCAACAGCGGGGAGAGTACAACGTGTCATTTAGCGCCTCTGGTCTTCCGACGGGGATCTATTTCTACAGAATTTCTGCAGGAGGTTTTGTGGAGACCAAAAGAATGTTGCTGATGAAATAATGGAGAGGGAAGAGGAATATCTCAAAGGCTGGCGTGGTGCCAGCCTTTTTTTTAGCACGGTGATTGATCTCTGAATATCTCAAAAACTCCCGACGAAGTGTACATGGTTGCTCCCGCCGCTGGTCATTCCGGGCTAACGAAGGAGGCACTGGAGCCGGGAATGCGTTGTATTGTCATCTTTAATCCGGCTGCTTCCCAAGCGGGATGAGGGATCCATGCAATGAGAATTGCGTGGATTCTCCCGAAGGGATGCCTTTCCGAAGGAACACTTCGTGTCGGCATTCACTTCGTCCCGCTGTGGCGGGGCTCGCTCAGAATAACATGACTGAGGGATTCTGCCATATCCACTCAAATTAGGGCACTACCATGAGTTATAGTTGCAGAATATCAAATGATTTCCTATTTTATATCGAATTATTGCCCCCACGGATCCAGACCTGATAGGAAGTGAAGGTCCGCACCTCTACTCCCATATCCTCCTGGCAAAATTTGTTGCATTGATTACTTCCTGATCGAGGATGGACATGTCTACAATGAACCATAGCTCTAAGCTCAAAAAACTCCCCCAGACTCCCACTGGGATCAAAGGGCTTGACGAGATTACCAACGGAGGATTACCGAAAGGAAGACCGACGCTCGTTTGCGGCGGTGCGGGTTGCGGAAAGACTCTCTTTGCCATGGAGTTTCTCGTCCGCGGAGCAACAGAATTCAATGAGCCGGGCGTTTTTTTGTCGTTCGAGGAAACGGAAAAGGAACTCACAGCCAACGTTGCATCGTTGGGGTTCGATTTGACCAAACTGATAGAACAAAAGAAGATTTGGCTTGAACACATTCACGTCGAACGGAGTGAATTCGAACAAAGCGGTGAATACGACTTGGAAGGATTGTTTATCAGGATCCATCTCGCAATTGAGAGTATCGGCGCAAAACGAGTTGTGCTGGACACGATAGAAACACTTTTTTCGGGATTGCCAAATACTCTCATTCTGCGTTCTGAGCTGCGCCGGTTATTGGGCTGGCTGAAAAAGAAAGGCGTAACAACAATACTTACTGCGGAGCGAGGCACAAATAGCTTGACGCGTGAAGGATTGGAAGAGTACGTCTCCGACTGTGTCATTCTGCTCGATCATCGCGTGAAGGATCAAACATCCATACGACGGCTTCGGGTCGTTAAGTTCCGCGGTTCAACACACGGGACGAACGAGTATCCCTTCCTGATTGACGAAGATGGTTTTTCAGTTCTGCCGGTCACTTCCCTGTCACTGAATCATTCTTCATCTCCCGAGAGAGTTTCCAGCGGCATTCCGCGGCTTGACACGATGCTTTCCGGTAAAGGGTATTTCCGTTCGAGCACAGTGCTTGTTTCGGGCACAGCGGGTACGGGCAAGACGAGTATTGCCTCAAAGTTTGTTGAAGCGGCATGCAAAAGAGGAGAACGCGTTCTTTTTTTCACTTTTGAGGAATCTGCGAGCCAGCTCATTCGTAACATGCGTTCAATCGGGATTAAGTTAGAACCATGGGTGAAGAAGGGATTGCTTCAGTTCCATGCAACACGACCCACTCACTACGGTTTGGAAACTCACCTCGCGACAAGCATCAAACTGATCAACACCTTTAAACCAGACATCGTTGTTCTTGATCCAATCAATGCATTCGTGATCGGAGAGAACCAGGGAGAAGTGAAAGCAATGCTGCTGCGCCTGCTGGATTTTTTGAAGATGAAGCGGATCACGGCGTTCTTTACAAGTCTCACGACGGAGGGCAATCCGACGGAGATGACCGATGTATACATCTCATCGTTAATAGATACGTGGCTGCTTCTTCGTGATATTGAAATCGGAGGTGAACGCAATAGGGGACTCTATGTTCTTAAATCGCGGGGGATGGCGCACTCCAATCAAATTCGGGAGTTCAAGCTGACAAACCGCGGCATCGAGTTGCTTGATGTCTATGTTGGCAATGACGGCGTTTTGACCGGGTCGGCACGACTATCGCAGGAGACCAAAGACGACGCGGAACAATTATTGCGCAGCCAGGAAATCAAAGGTAAACAATTTGGGTTGGAGCGCAAGCGTGAGGCTTTGGAGGCACAGATTCAATTGCTGCGATCGCAATTTGAAGCTGATGAAGCAGAAGCCCTCAAAGAGATCGGGAACGAAAAAGCGAGGAATGAACGTTTCGCTCAAGCCAAGACTAAAATGGCGAAGAGTCGAAAAAGTGACACTCACATAGGAAAGCAACCGGCAAAGCCGAGAACAAAATAGGTGTTGAGGGGAACTTGTTATGAAAAAGAAACAAAAGAAAACGAACATCGGCCGGTCGAAAACTCCAATTGAGCTTGGGAAAAAAACACCCAATGCGAGAAGCGGAAAATGGATCTTGCGTTTGTATATTGCTGGGGAGACTCCCAAAGCCGTTGCCGCTTTCCACAACCTCAAATTAATTTGTGAAGAGCAACTAAAGGGAAGATACAGCATACAAGTGATTAACCTCTTGGAGAAGCCACAGCTTGCCCGCGATAACCAGATTCTCGCGGTCCCGACACTAGTGCGCAAATTGCCCGTGCCGGTGAGGAAGATCATTGGCGATCTTTCCGATACGGAGCGTGTGTTGGTCGGGCTAGACCTCGTGGGACATCGTGGCCTGATGGGTTAGCGAAGAACAAGACCGCAGTTGCTAAATAAGCCTTTTGGTTCACATTGTTGTATAACGGAGATTCAAAGCAAAAGTCGCCATGGCTAAAATCCGAATACTCCTCGTAGAGGATAATCGCATTCTGCGTGAAGGCATTACCGCGATGATCAACAAGCAGCGGGATGTCACAGTCGTTGCTATGTCCGATGGCAGGGACAACACGCTCAAAAAAGCGCGCACCTCGAAACCGCATGTGGTGTTGATGGATCTCGGTTTGGACAGCCAGAACAGCCTGGAGGTGGCGAAGGCCGTTAAAAAAGACTTTCCGAGCATTAAGATCATCGGTATGGGGCTTGCTCCGACACAGTCGGACATTTTGGAATTTGTCCAGGCGGGAGCG
>CAYYHS010000146.1:0-6486 GCA_964471785.1 uncultured Chitinophagaceae bacterium | reverse complement strand
CGGGTGTACGATGCGCGGAGAGAACGCGTGCTTCATACGAGATCTTCAACTGGTCCAACATGCTCCCGCAATGCTGAAGGACATCCCAATCCGACTTTGACCCCATGATAACCCCTACCAACGGTTTTGTCGTCATCCACTTTCCCTTTTCTCAATGTACGATTATTTTATCAAAAGCATCTTCTTTATCTGAACTGAGTTTCCCGAACTCAGCACCGAGAGGTAGACCCCGCTTGCTTTGCCCGTTCCATCCCATTGGACGGTGTAACTTCCCGGTTGCATATCCTTTTTTACCAGCGTCGATACTTCCCTTCCGGCCACATCGTATATTTTTAGAGTAACGAACTGTTCATTCGGAATTGTGAAACGGAGAGAGGTCGCCGGGTTAAACGGATTCGGATAGTTCTGATCCAGACGGAACTCCCGGGCAACAACACCCCGGACTGAATTGACAGAGGTAATGGAACTCAAGTCTACAGCATACGCCGACCGGCCGTGGGTAAAGGCAAACAGCTTGTTCGTCGGAGTATGGAGCGCCAAATCGTGAACCGGCACCTCCGGCAGTCCGGTGCCGAGTGAGTTCCATGTTGCGCCGGCATCAGAACTGTACTCTACGCCAAGATCGGTAGCCACATACAGATATCCGCGGTAGCGAGGATCGACGACGATGTCGTTCAGGGGAACGGCGGGTAACCCGGCGCCGATGCTCACCCACGATTTGCCGAAGTCGGTCGTCTTGTTTAGATGGGACGAGAAGTTGTCTTCAAGATATCCGGAGTTTGTTACATACGCGACGTTAGCCGAATCCGGGTCTACGGTCACGCGGGTCACCCATCGGAGTGGCAAGGTTCCGGTGACATCGGTCCACGATTTACCTCCGTCGGTCGTCACTGAGACTTTTGCATCGTCCGTTCCGACATAGATCACCTTCGGATCCGTTCTTGCAACGTCGATTGTGGTAATCGTTCCGATTCGTCCGTTAAACCCGCGCGTCAAATCGCCGCTAATTAAACTCCAAGATTGCATGCCATTCGTGGTTCTATAAAGCTGGTGTGTCCCGGTGTAGAGAGTGGTGGTCGTCGTCGGGTCCATTGCGATCGGGGTCTCCCAGTTCTTTCTGTCACTCAGATTGATGCCAACCGTGCCGTCGTAAAAAGAAGCTCCCCCGTCGGTCGAGTAACCGAGGCCGCCGTACTGGTACTCCGCATAAACTCTGTTTGAATTGTTCGGGTCAACCAGGACATAGAACCCATCTCCGCCAAAAATATCAACCCAATCGGAGTCGGATCCGGTGAACGTCCCCGGTGTGCCGTTATCTTGAGTGCCGCCAAAATACCGTTGTGGATTTGAGTAATCAATGGTGCCGGCGTAAAACTGCGTGATAGGAAGATGATACGATTTGATCCATGGCACGCCGGTATTTGCCGATAGAAAAACCCCGCCGTCATTGCCGACGACAATTCGGTTTGGCGTATTGAAATCGAATTCGATCGCATGATGGTCCACATGCATGTCGGATGTGACATCGTTCCATGTCGAACCGCCATTCGTCGATTCATACATCTCTGTCATCCCGGCAAAGAGAATTGATGGATTGGTGGGATGGACAGCGATCACATTATTATACCAGACTTGAGACTCGCTGTTGAAACGATCCCCCGGCGCAACCTGAGTCCAGTCAGTTCCGCTGTCAGTCGACTTATAGATTCCATAAACGCTCACACCGTTAGACGCGAGAGCGTACACCAATCCGCTCTGGGAGGGCGAAAACGCAAGACTAACCCTGCCAAGGTTGATGTCGTTATTGGGAAATCCGCTTGTCACTTTTGTCCAATGATCTCCTCCGTCCGAGGAACTCCATAGTGAGCTATTCGGACCATTAACAATGCTGTAGGTCAGAGGCCGGTATCGGTCCCACATTGCAGCAAGAATACGATTCGGGTTCGCTGGATCGATGACAACATCACACGCACCGGTCGTGTCGGTCAAAAATAAGACTCGTGTCCAGGTTAACCCGCTGTCGAGGGAGCGATAGATTCCCCGCATCTGCGTCCTGCTCCGGTAGCGGCCGAGAACGGCGGCAAACATTTTATTTGGCGATGAAGGATCTATTGCAAGCTTTCCGATCTGCCCGGCATCCGCAAGGCCCAGGTTCGTCCACGTTTGGCCCCCGTCCGTTGATCGCCATATGCCGTTCCCCGGATAAATCGCCACGCCGCCCGGATTTCCCTCGCCGGTCCCAACGTAAACAACTTGTGGATTTGCTGGGCTCAGAACCAGCGAACCGATCGACGATGACTCGCTGAAAATATTTTTCCAGCTCAATCCTCCATCGATAGATTTCCAAATTCCACCCCCTGCAGCCCCGGCGTAGATAATCGCAGAGTTTGTTGGATCGAGTGCGACTGCCGTTATCCTGCCTCCGATATTTGTCGGCCCGATGCTTACCCATGGGACTGCTGAAGCTGCGGTTTTCCTGAGCAGGCTTCGCCGAAAGTTTTGCCGCGCATTCTCATACAGGGCGGGGTTAATATCGTCGTGAGGGTAAACTCGTTGCAGCATAAACCAGTCGTTGTCTACTGCTGCTGCCTCTTCTTGTCTTTCATTTCGACCTTCAACACCTTCATCCCCCTTTCTATCCATTCGCATTAACGAACTGGTCGATAACATAAACGAGTAGTACGCCGAGCAAAAAGCTCCGATCACTAAGAGGATGATATATGCTTTCTGTTTGGTCAATATTCTCTCCCTCTGAAGCAGCGAGCTTTGTTGCGTCTGAGCCATTGAGTGGAAAAACTAGAGCGCATCGTACGAACGGTTTCCACACAAGACGCAACTACGCTCGTCGCGCTGAACCCCGCGTTCAGCGAGGCAAACGCGGCGAAGCATCCAGATGCCTGAATTATGGAATCCGCTGATAGAAATTGGTATGAGCTGTTTTGGCCGTGAGCAGCATGGTTTTTCTTTAACATTACAATAACCCTCGCTCGGCAATTGGCTTGATGAACCGGACTATAGGAAGAAGGGGCAGTAAAATTACCTACGCTTTAAGGTAGGGAAAAAAATGAAGTCATCAAAGTTAAAAGTAAGCAGAGCGGGGATTCTGCTTACCCGTGGAACCTTGCGAAGGGTTTTCGACAAGTACGTTAAATTATATTGGGAGATAGGCAAGGTAATCGGAGAGCCTTAGCAAGGTATTCACTCACGCATTCCATCACTGATCGTCCTTTAGTCGAAACTCCGGATTGGTCGGACGGATTTCATCATACATTTTCTTGAGAGCATAGATGGCAAGCTGGCTCCCCCGGTACGCGCTCTCACGGTACAGGCGCACGGCATCCGGTCTGCTTTCGGCGACGCCGGTCCCGGTTTCATAGCAATAGCCGAGGGCTACCTGTGCGAGGAGTGATCCTTTACGCGCTGCCGAGTCGAGTTCCGGTACTGACGATGCGTACTCTCTTAAGCGAAGGTTTGCGATAACGTTTGTTGCAGCGATCCTGATTTCCGCTTCGCGGCTCCCCATGGAAGCAGCCTCGGTCCACAGCTCCACCGCTTTCTTCTTATCCGTCTCGACGCCTCTCCCGGAATAATAACACAAGCCGGTCTCGATCATCGCATCGACATTGTGCTTTGAGGAGGCCTTCGTCAGAAGTTTCACTGACTCTTGCGGAGGAAACTCAGTATCAAAGCCGAGGGAAATAAAACCGGCGCAGACCACCTCGGCATCGGGATCTCCCTCCAATGCCAATGCATGTACCTGCTGAACGAATTTCTTATCCTGGAAGAGCGACCACAGGAGCGCAGCCGCACGCGGAAATTCTAATCGAAGCGCGCCGAGATATTCCTTTGCCGCCGTCATCTGGTTCTTCCGAACGAGAAACCCCTTTTCATGAAAGCGGCCAAGGACTGCCATGGCCTCGGGGCTGCCGATCTCTGCGGCGCTTTTGATCATCTGCAGCAGCGTTGAATCGGCGACGAGTTTATCCGGATCCATCGAACCTATGCCAAGGGCGTTCTTCAAATCCACGCTTCCTTTACGGAGCATCTCTTTAAGGAACCCAAGTTCATCCTCTTCTGTCGCCGGCTCATCGCTGAAATCGAGGAGCACCGGCTTCCATGGACGGGCGGGCAACACGCTCGAAGAATCCACCCGCATGCTTGGAGCCGCATCGGTGCCTGAAGAATCGGCGTGGACGGCGATCCCTCTCTTTTCAAATTCGACGAGCGCATCTTTCGCCGGTTGATATCCGGCGTCGGAAGATTTCTTCATCCACGTATACGCCTCCTGCCAATTCTGAGCAACGACAAGATTGTCTGTAAGAAACGATCCGTAAACATATTCGGCCTCCGGCATTCCTTGCTGCGCCGCATAGTGAAAGTGCTCGAAGGCTTTGAAGGGGTTCCATGGTACGCCCCACCCGTTGTTCAAGAAGATGCCGACGTTGTAGTGAGCAACAACATAATTTTGGTCAGCAGATTTCTGAATCCAGTACGCGCTTTTCACCGTATCGACGCCGAACCCCTTGCCGAGGAGGTAACGAATGCCGAGCTCGTGCTGGGCCAGAGCATCACCGCTGTTGGCCTTCTGCATCAGCATAAAATCTTCCCACAATTGATATGACTCGTCGGTATGCCGTATCAGATCGAGCGACGGCGCCTTGTGTTCCTTGAACACCGCAGCCTTTTTCTGCTCCTGGCTGATGAGAAGACCACACGAAAGAGCCAGAAAGAGGAGACTGTTGAGGAGAATTCGTTTCGTCATCATTGATCTTTGCGTATGAAACTCCCGGAGAAGTGCAGCAGGATTGTCCGCCGTGTGTACTTAGACGAACGTAAGAGGGTTTTGTTTATCGAAGCGCAGAAGAAAACCAACCCCGTAAGGGGAAATTCATTTGCTTACGAAGCCCGCAGCGCATTGATGATATTCAATCGCGAGGCTCTCACGGCGGGCAAGAATCCGCCGACAAGCCCCATGACGAGCGAGAAGATCATCGTGAACAGCGCGATCATCGGAGTGAAATGGAATCCGAATGCCAGCTCCGTAAACGATGTGAAATTTGTCGTAGAGAAAGAGACAAATTCAAGCAGTGATGCGAGAGCCAGGCCGATGCCCCCTCCGATAAGGGAAAGAAACATCGCCTCGATAAGAAATGCCGCAAGAATACTCCTTCGTTGAAACCCGAGCGCGCGCATTGTCCCTATCTCAACAGTTCGGTTTGCTACGGCTGCATACATCGTGATCATAGCGCCGATCATCGCGCCTGCGCTGAAGATTATTGTGATGATAAGTCCGAGAACCCGGATGAACACGGCCATTCCCTGCGACTGCTCTTCGTAGAAACTCTTTTCTCGTTTTGCGTCAAGTTCAGCCAGCCGCTGGTCCCCTTCCAAGCGCGCTTTGAACGCGCCGAAATCGTTGACGTTCTTCAGCTTCACCGTCAGCGTTGAATAGACAGGCCGGTTAAATGCCAGCATCAACTGCTCCGCGTCGGCCCAGACCTCGGAGGCAAACCCGCTCTTTCCGGCGTCGAAGATGCCGACGATTGTCCAAAAACCCGTGCCGATCTGAATCTTCTGTCCGACGGCCATTCCCTCGAATTGCGATGCAACGGCGTTGCCCACGATAATTTCTGTTGAGCCTTGTTGAAACATGCGCCCCTCTTTCATCGTCACCTGCGGCCGGATCCCAAGCGCACCGGCCGAAATTCCGCGCACGGGCACATTTCCCATGTCTTTGGTTCCCGTCTTGTTGAGATTGATGATGGAAACCACGTCCGCGGTTGCCATCGGCTTGCCTTCCGTGTTGGTGGCCACCTCCGGGAACGTAGAAATATTCGCAACCGATTCCCTTCCGATTGCACTGACGAGTTCGCTCTGGGCAGATTTCCGTATGATGATGACGTTATCGTCGGAGCCGGTTGAAACCAAGGTTTGCTTGACCCCTTCCGCAAGCATCAGGACTGCGGCAAATACGAACACCACGAGCGTAATACCTCCCATCGTCAACGACATTGTCAGCCGCCGGGCCCAGAGATTGCGGATGTTGTAGGAGAGAGGAATTTTCATAGCCGTCACTCAGAGAAAATGGTTAACCTATTTGCCGGAGGCCGTCGACGATTTTCATCCGAGCTGAACGCACCGCCGGAAATATCGACGCTAGAATGCCGACGAGAAATGAGAAACTAAAGGCGAGAATGATCGTCGACGGTTCAACTTTGAAAATCGGGAACATTGTCGGAAAGCCGGCGGCTACGGCCGCCGCCATCGGGAACGTAAAGATCACGCCAAGCACGCCGCCGATCATCGCGATGATGAGCGATTCTCCTGCAACGAGTCCCATGATGTGACCAGAATTGAAACCAAGCGTTTTCAATACGGCATATTCCCGGATGCGTTCGCGCGCCGACATGATGATCGTGTTGGCAAGCACTAGAAGAATAATGCCGATGATAACGTACGAGATGACTTCGAGCGAGGTGAGGATCG
>CAYYHS010000145.1:0-6564 GCA_964471785.1 uncultured Chitinophagaceae bacterium | reverse complement strand
TGAATCCGCGCGTTTCGATTTCGACGGATTTCTCCCGCTCAAAAAACAAAAAAGGCGGGATGCCGTAAAGCGGCATTTTGTTACTTTTCCCGCTACTTTCAAAAATATAAAAGAGCGGGATCCCGTACAGCGGGACTTTCTCGGAAAGAAAGTAACATACTTTGTTATAATTCATTTCAACGGACATTGGATCAAACATACCTGTCTCGCATAAGTGCTCTATCAAAAGACTTGCGTTGGGAGGCGGGGTGGATGAGGGAATCGTGTAAAGCGGAGTGCGGAAAAAAGGGCGGCCTTGCGAAGGCCGCCTCAGTCAGGGGGTCAACTAATTCAGACCCTTATTTGTGTCATGGTCTTCCTGAGTTCGTCGATTTGTTCTTTTAATCCGTCCATGTTGGGGATTGACTGCTGAATCTGCATTCTCAAGTTGTCCATGTCGACCGACGGTATCGGATTGATCCTGAAGTCGCGCATAAGCTCCCTGCCGGGCATTCCATTAAAATGATAGTTAAACGATGAGGGGGCGTCGTCATCCTCTTCAATTTCGACTTTGAGAGTCTGTGTCGCACCTTTTCGCAAGACCTCTACATCGACTTTATCTCCTTCTTCGGCATCTTCGAGCGCATCGGAGAGATCCCTCAAATCTTCTATTGAACTCTTGTTGATCTTCGTAATCACGTCTCCTGCCTTGAACCCCGCCTTCGCCCCGTTGCTCTTTTTCTCGACTTGTTCGACAAGAAGCCCGCGGCCGTTCGGTGCGCCGAAGTACTCGCCGAGCTGCTCATTGAGTTCGGAGAGTTCAAGTCCCCATCGACGGGAAGAGGAGAACATGGCAATATGCGGCGTCGCCGGGGGGGCGAATGTAAATGCCTCACTCCGCCGCTCGCGACGATTTTTGCCGACTGCTATGTCAAGCGACTTCTTCTCGTTGTTTCTGAGGATGACGATAGAAGTTTTGGTGCCGGGCTTAGCTTTCTGAACCGCGCGCAGAAGATCGTCGGCATCGTCGATCTTCTTGCTGTTGAATTCAACAATGACGTCTCCTTCTTTTATTCCAGCCGAGTCGGCGGGACTCTCGTCGACAACGTCCGTCACATATGCCCCCTCCTCATTTTTCAAACTTTTCTTTTTCGCTATTTTGGAGGAAATATCCTGAACCGCTACTCCCAGCCATCCACCTTTTTGGTGGTCGCCAGAAGTGTAAACCTTCACTTCTCTCCTTTCCTGCTGCGCTGAGGCTGTCTGTGCCATCACAGCGCCAAGGAAGACTGCGAGTGCAAAACCGACGATAGTCCGTTTCATGGAAAACTCCTATAAGATGATACGATGCAGCTATCTACTCTTCGTCCTGTTGCTTGAAGTATATAGACGAGCGACCGGCAGGTTTGTTCCCGCAACAATATAAAAAAGGAGGAAGAAGCAGCGGTGGGGGATGATGCTTCAATGAAAAGTAGGGGGGGCCGGGATCCAGCGCCATCATCCCTCAATTTCCGGAATACACATTCGAATGCGCGCTAGAGGGGTTATTGTTTGGAATTCTCGAATTCCTGCCAACGCCGGCTGTAATCGGCGAGCTTCAGATCGACGAGGGCATTCACAGTTCCTGTCTGAAAGGAACCGGTCGGTCCCGAGGTCCCTGCCTTAATTCCGGTAAGGATCTCTATCCCTTCGTCAATCGTGAGGGCCGAATAGATGTGGAATTTTTTCTTCTTCACCGCTTCGACAACATCCTCCCGCAACATCAGGTCTCCGATATTTTGGGCGGGGATCAGGACTCCTTGTTTTCCAGTCAATCCCAAGGCGCTGCAGACGTCAAAGAATCCTTCAATCTTCAGGTTTACTCCGCCGATTGGCTGCAATTCTCCCTTTTGGTTGACGGAGCCAGTCACGGCAATATCCTGCCGCAGGGGGATTTCTGTGAGGCTGGAGAGGATTGCGTAGACTTCCGTCGACGATGCACTGTCCCCGTCGACTCCGCCATACGATTGTTCGAAGGTGATGCTGGCGTTCATCACAAGCGGGTTGCGTTGTGCGAATTTGCTTTGGAGAAATCCGTTGATGATGGCGACTCCTTTATTATGCGTCGGTCCGCTCAGGGCTGCCTCGCGCTCAATATTGATGATGCCGGAGCGGCCGAGAGCAGTTTTTGCAGTGATCCGTGAAGGTCTCCCGAACGCATGTTCGCCCGCATCGTAGACGGATAATCCATTAACTTGACCAACGACCAAGCCTTTCGTGTCGATAATGATGGAGCCATCGACGATCATCTCTTGAATCTTGTCCTCGACAAGCTTCACGCGATAGATACGTTCCCGGAGTGCTTTTTCGACATGCCGGGAAGAAACCATGGAAACCTTTTCCTTTGTCGCCCAATAGCTCGACTCCAAGATAACGTCCGTGATGACGTTGAAACGCGTCGACAGTTTCTTTTGTCGACCCGAGAGTCGTACGCCGAACTCGATGATTTGTCCTATCGCTGCTGCATCGAAAGGAAGCAGCTTTTCATCCTGGCAGATCATCGCGATGAATCCCATGTATTGAGCGATTGACGCATCGTTCTTGGGCATTTCAAAATCGAAATCGGCCCGAATCTTGAATATTTTCTTAAAGTCCTCGTCGCGAAAATAGAGCATTCGATAAATCTCTGAATCCCCGATCATGATGACTTTCAGGTCGAGCTCTATAGGTTCGGGTTTCATTCCGGAGGCAGCGAAACCGAACATCGGCTCGAGATTCTGGATTTCCATTTTTCCGGTCCGAAGGGTGCGTTTCAGGTCTTGCCAGACTCCCGGCTCCGCGAGCGCATCGAGTGCATTGAGGACAAGATAACCGCCGTTGGCCCGGATAAGCGAGCCTGCCTTTATTTGGGTGAAGTCGGTTTTCCAGACGCCTCCCGGTTCTAATTGACGTTCCACAGTACCGAAAATGTTTCTATACTTTGGGTCTGTCTCAACGATGATCGGAATCGTCTTTGATGCCGAGTTGTCAACAATGAGATTGACCTCAAGTTTAGGGCGGATTTCATCGTCTACCTTTGTTTCCGGACGTGCTTGAGGATCGGCGGGTTTTTTGAACTCGTCCAAATGTTCGAGAAGAAAGCTGCGGACAGCGGAGAGGTATCGCCGCACTTTTTCGTTCGGAAAACGCGTCGTGAGGTTCTCGATGCCGCCGTCGATGAGCGGAGTAACCATTTTATTGTCGAGATCGTTCAGCGAATCCTGGATCTTCCGTTCAATGTTCTGAAGTTCACGGAAGACGGCCGACATCTGTTTCTCAAGCCCCGCGTAGCTGCTTTTCAACGCCTCATACTGCTCACGGGGATATTCCCCTTTCTGAACGAGGAGTTCAAGCTGCTCGAAGCTGACAGGTTTGCTGTCGACAACAGGGACGATGTCGGGGCGGACGATACTTCCCACCTGGACCTGAATAAGGTTAAACCCGCTCTTCTCGACTTTTTTCTCGAACTCAGTCAGGACAATCTTTTGTCTGTCGTTAAAATGTTCGGCCAATGATTTCCGGGCTGTTTGATACCGCTGGCTCTCGAACATCGCCGGGACCGTACGCAGCAATTCTTCCACGAACAAGTCCATGTCGTCTTTGAACGCCCTTCCGTCGCCGGCGGGGAATGTAAGAGCTCCGGGCATATCGGGGTTCTTAAAATTATAGACGTAACAAAAATCATTGAGCGACGTCGCAGTGCCTTCGAATTGCTGCAGCATTCGCTTTATTGTTGTCGTGCGCCCCGTACCGGAAAGACCCGTAACGAAAATGTTATATCCGAAGTGTTTCATCTCCAGTCCGACCCGGAGCGAACGAAGGGCGCGTTCCTGGCCGACGATCTCGCGGCTTGGCTTTATCTCCGCGGTCGATTTGGCTTTTACCGACTTGGGGTTAAATTGCCAGCGCAATTTGTGGACGGGGAGAGGATGATGAATCGGAGCGGGTCGAAGGTTCGAAGTCGTTCTGATTTTACGGGAGGTCTTCTTCATGGCAGGCATTCATGGGTTTTATTATAGAAGGAGAAAACCGCAAAGACGCGAAAGGCGCCAAGATAAAAGGACTTCTTCTATTCCATTTTAACAAATATTCTTCGCGTACCTAGCGGCTTGGCGGTTTGTTCAGAGTAATCCGGACCGACTTAATCGCCGAAGCTAATTCCCAAATCTCTCGCAGTTAGGATAATGTCACTGTTGAGCGGGACAGTTTTCATGCGATGAGTTGCATCGGCGAGAGGCACGTATCTGACCGTCGGAGGGTCGAGAGCAACCATGATCCCCGATTTTCCTTCGTCCAGCGCGCGGACTGCCGCTGCGCCAAACCGGAGCGAGATCAGCCTGTCGAAGGTTGTGGGTGAGCCTCCTCTGAGGAGGTGTCCCAACACTACCAGGCGGGTTTCCTTGCCTGTAATTTCTTGAATCTGATGCGCAACGGTTTCGCCTATCCCGCCGATCCTCTCCGCCCGGCCCAGTTCTTTTGCGACAACCGAGGTTTTGCCTCCTGCCGGCTTGGCCCCTTCCGCGACGACGACGATCGAGAAGTAGCGATGCTCCTTGTCTCTTTCCTTGATTTTCTCGCAGACTTTTGCAAGATCGTACGGGATCTCCGGTATCAGGATAACGTCCGCCGTCCCCGAAACGCCGCTCTCGAGGGCGATCCAGCCTGCGTAACGACCCATCACTTCCACCACCATGACTCTCTGATGAGCTTGAGCGGTTGAATGTAGCCTGCCGATGCATTCGGTCGCAAACGAGACAGCGGTGTCGAATCCAAACGTGATGACGGTTTTGTCCAGGTCGTTGTCGATAGTTTTTGGAACGCCAACCACGCGCAATCCCTGTTTCGCAAATTCATTTGCAATAGAAAGTGATCCGTCTCCTCCCACTGCGATCAAGGCATCGATCTTATTCTTCTTGAACGCCTTCATGATTTCGCCGGATCGGTCTTTCTCGAACCATGTGCCGTTCTTGTCTTGAGTCGGATACTTAAGCGGGTTGCCTTTGTTCGTTGTGCCGAGAATTGTTCCCCCGAGATGCGTTATGCCCCGCACTTTGTCGTGAGTAAGGCGGATCAACCCTCCGTCAGGATATCGCTCCGGAAGGAAAAGTCCATTGTAGCCGTCGCGGATGCCGACGACTTCCCAGCCTCGTTTCTCGGCCGAAACGGCGACAGCCCGTATCACAGCGTTAAGTCCGGGAGCGTCGCCGCCTCCGGTGTTGATGGCTATGCGCTTAATTTTGGACTTGCTCATGATCATATCTCCGAAGAGTTAATCAACGCGTTGCTATTTGGATGAAATTGGCCATCGGCCTGTTTCAGCGATGTCGTAGGTCGTGAGAATGTAAAAATACCACCATGCAATTGCAATGGGTAAAACGATATGTGCGGAATCCTGTTGTAGGCCCGAGATGGGACAGACATTAACGTCTGTCCTACAATGTCGACCTGCGATTGAATTTCTGGACCAGTTTGTCTACATTCTTCCACCGCGAACTCAGTCGGCATCTCAGCTAACGCGTGCCGAATGACCCGAACCCTCGCACAAAAGTTCTCGCATGATAAGGCAATCCAGTCTCATTCCATTTCCAGCGGATTGCGGATTCGACGCATCAAAGGAGCTGCCATGAAAAGAATCTTCTCCCTCTTATTGTTGTTCATCCTGCCATCACTCACATCTGCTCAGACAAATGTCGACAGAGTCACCTCTGCCCTCGATTCAATGGCACTTTTCTCCATCGATCATTGGAAGATGAGCCCCGATTTGAAAAATGGAGAAATCGTCGGTGATCCAACTAAGTACGGGTTTGATGATGCCAGGTGGGAAGCGCTCAAACTTGGTGAATCTGTCTACCCCGATTCTTGCTGGCTCAGGAAGGAAATCGTGCTGCCCGAGAACATGCTTGGGAAGAGGGTCAGCGGTCCGGTGAAGCTTCTTGTCTCGGTTGATGATTACGGATACATGTGGATCAACGGCGCCGCGAAAGGATATTTTCCGTGGGACGGTTCTTTTATCCTCACAAACGATGCGAAACCGGGAGACAGATTTCTTATTGCGATCCGGGCAATCAATACGGGGGGCCCCCTTCGCATTATCCGTGCAGATCTCGAGACGGGGAATACCGATTCCCTGCGGCAAATGATCAAAGATTTCTCACTGAGTATCCGGGTTGGTCAGGCGCTGCTGAGCTTCGACACAAAACAGGGGACCTCGTATGGCTCAAAAGTGGAAGATTTCGGAATTGACCGGTCGAAAATTGACAGGGCGGAGAAGAAACGGCTCAACGAACTCTTGCAGACCGAGGTATCTCACCTCAACCTGGACGCGCTCCGCTCCCCATCGATGGAGAAGTTCGTCGCATCGTTGAACGACGTCAGGACTCACCTGAAACCGGTCGCAGAATTTGCGAAACGATTCTCCCTCTGTTTCGCCTCCAATGCACACATAGACGCCGCATGGCTCTGGCGGGATAAAGAGACCGTTGAGATCTGCAAGAACACGTTCACCTCTGTTCTCGACATGATGGACTCGAGGCCGGATTTTACCTACACGCAAAGTGCTGCGGCGTA